>JANNHN010000527.1:0-2102 GCA_031404395.1 Betaproteobacteria bacterium | reverse complement strand
GTCTGATGTGGCAGCGCCTGAAAAACTGGGCGCGTCTGCTGAAAAGCGACATTGTGACGCTGTGGTTCGCCTGTCGTCATCCGCAAACGCCACTGCAGGCAAAAATTGCCGCGGCTCTGATCGTCGCCTATGCTTTCAGCCCCATCGATCTGATTCCGGATTTCATCCCGGTGCTGGGCCTGCTCGACGAAATCATCCTGCTGCCGGTGTTTATCTGGCTTACGCTGAAACTGGTACCGGCGCCGGTCATTGCCGAATGCCGCGTCCGCGCGCAGGAATGGCTGGCCGCGCTGAAACCGAAGCCGCGCAACTATATTGCCGCAGCCGTGTTCATCGCGCTGTGGATATTGACGGCCTGGCTGCTGTGGCGGTGGCTGGCAAATTGATCTCTTCATCAACATGACCGACCCGACATCCCCGCAACCGCGCAAGCGCTGGCAGCACCTGCTGCCCTGGCGGAACCACGCCGACGACGTCGGTGACAGCGTGTCCGTACGCGAGCTGTCCCTGGTCGCGCTGATAGCGGCGCTGATCATCGGCACTGCATTCCTGATCGCCTTCCGCTTTGTGCGCCCTGCACCGCCGGGCAGCTTTGTCATTTCCACCGGCAATGCGGCCGGCGCATATCACCTGTTTGCCGAACGCTACCGCGAACTGCTGGCGCGCGAAAATATCAAGGTTGAATTGCGTCCGTCCGCGGGCTCCATCGACAATCTGAAACGTCTGACCGACGATGAATCGGGCGTCGATGTCGCGCTGATCCAGGGCGGCGTCGCCACCCCAGGCCAGGAATACAACGTACGTTCACTGGCCGCCATTTACTATGAACCGCTGTGGATTTTCTACCGCAATCCCGGCGCACTGAATCTGCTCACCCAACTCGCGGGCAAACGCATCGCCATCGGCCCCGAGGGCAGCGGCACGCGGGCGCTGGCGATGAACGTGCTGCAGGCGAGCGGCACGCTGCATCCGGATACCACCTTGCTGCCGGCCGCCGGCATGGCGGCAGCCGACGCATTGATTGCGGGGCGGCTGGATGCCGCGCTGTTCGTCGTCGCACCGGATGCGCCGGTGATCCAGAAACTGCTGAAAGCCAAAGGCGTGCGGCTGATGAGCCTGGAACACGCCGAAGCCCTCGCCCGCCGCTTCCCCTATCTTTCCACCATTGTGCTGCCGCGCGGCATGATCGATCTCGGCAACGACAGTCCCGCGTCCAACATCCACATGGTTGCCACCACCGCGCATATCGTGGCGCGCGGGGATTTTCATCCAGCGCTGGTGGCGGTGCTGCTGCAGGCGGCGACCAAAGTGCATGGCGGCGCCGGCACCTTTCGCAAGGCCGGCGAATTTCCGGCCGTGCGCGAAGGCGATTTCCCGATCAGCGAAGACGCCCAGCGCTACTTCAAATCCGGCCCGCCGTTCCTGCAGCGCTACATGCCGTTCTGGGTCGCCAATCTGCTCGAACGCATGCTGGTGCTGCTGATCCCGCTGATCGCCGTGCTGATCCCGGTGTTGCGCATCATGCCGGTGTTTTACGACTGGCGGATCAAGCGCAGGATTTTCCGCTGGTACCGTGAGCTCAGAAAAGTCGATGTCGTGATCCGCGGCACACCGGGCACCGCCGACACGGCGCGGCTGCTGGCACAGCTCGAAGAAATCGAAGCCGGACTCGACGCCACCCGTGTGCCGCTGAATTACTGGGACTATGTTTACACGCTGCGCAGCCACATCGACATGGTGCGTGCGCGACTGACCCACGCCACGGCCACGCCAATCATCCCGCTGCCCCCGCCGCCGGGCTGAACCCCAGCGCGAAGTGATGAGTGATGAGCGCGAAGCGAAAAGCCCGCAGTGAGTAGGTTGGGGTGAGCTTGCGAACCCCAACGCGCGACCGCTGCAAATACTCGGGGTTTTCCACTCTACACTCTACTGCTTTGCACTGGGTTCAGCGTTGGGGTTCCTTCGTCACCCCAACCTACGTATTGAAAAACGTTGGGACACTACTGATGAGTGATGAGCGCGGAGCGAAAAGCCCGCAGATTTCCGTAGCCCGGATGAGCGCAGCGTCCCCCAAGGGGACTTCCTTCGGGGCGTAATCCGGG
>JANNHN010000526.1:0-9376 GCA_031404395.1 Betaproteobacteria bacterium | reverse complement strand
AGTTCCCGCAGCCGCTCACGGCGCCAGCCTTCCTCCGCAATCAATGGCAGACTCGCCAGCAGCGCCTGCGCCAGCAGCGGCGGCGTGGCGGTGGTGTAGATGTACGATCGCGCACGCTGGATCAGCGTCTCGATGACCGCGGCATCCCCGGCGACAAAAGCGCCGGACACACCGGCAGCTTTGCCCAGCGTGGCCATATAAATAATTCTCGTCGATGTAACGGCAAAGTGTTCGAGCACGCCCCGCCCGCCCGCGCCCAGCACGCCGAAACCGTGCGCGTCATCAAGCAGCAGATACGCGTCGTATCGTTCGCACAGCGCAACCAGTTCGGGTACCGGCGCCAGATCGCCGTCCATCGAAAACACGGCGTCAGTAATCACCAGCCGGCGGCGCGCCTTGGTGGTTTCCAGCAGCCGCGCCAAAGCCGCCATGTCGCCATGCGCGTGGCGCTTGAACGCCGCGCGTGACACCAGCACGGCATCGTTCAGCGAAGCATGATTCAGACGGTCGGCAAACACGGCGTCGCCGCGCCCGGCCAGCGCACTGACGATGCCCATGTTGGCCATGTAGCCGGTGGAAAACAGCAGCGCGCGCGGCAGGCCGGTGAAGGACGCCAGTGCCGCCTCCAGCGCATGATGCGCTGCACTGTGCCCGAGTATCAGATGCGAGGCGCCGGCGCCAACGCCATAACGATCCATGCCTGTCCGGGCGGCGGCCGCCAGGCGGGGGTCGGCGGCCAAACCGAGATAATCGTTGGAACAGAACGCGACATAGCCGCGTCCATCCACCTGCACGCGCGCGCTCTGCGGTGTGAATATCACGCGGCGGATGCGGCGCAGACCGCGTGTCTCCAGTGCTGCCAGGTCCGCGGCCAGCTCGGTATGCAGTGCCATCGCAGGATCGTTCGCGGAGGTGTTCGCGAATGCAGCGAACGTCAAGCCGGATTCTGCAGCGGCTTCAGCCCGAGCCGGGCAAACAGCGCCTGATCATTCGCGACATCCGGATTGCCGGTGGTCAGCAGTTTCTCGCCGTAGAAAATCGAATTCGCGCCGGCGAGGAAACACAGCGCCTGCACCGCGTCGCCCATCTCCTGGCGTCCGGCCGACAGACGCACCATCGCTTTGGGCATGGTGATGCGCGCGCAGGCGATGGTGCGCACGAACTCCAGCGGATCCAGCGCCGCGGTGCCGTGCAACGGCGTGCCCGGCACCTGCACCAGATTGTTGATCGGCACCGACTCCGGGTACGGTTCCATACAAGCCAGTTGACTGATCAGTGCAGCGCGCGCCGCACGCGTCTCGCCCATGCCGACGATGCCGCCGCAACACACATGCAGCCCGGCCTCGCGCACCTGCGCCAGCGTGTCGATACGGTCGCCATATTCGCGCGTGGTGATGATCTCGTTGTAGAAATCCGCCGCGGTATCGATATTGTGGTTGTAGTAATCGAGACCGGCCTCGCGCAACTGTTCGGCCTGACCGGGCTTGAGCATGCCCAGCGTCGCGCAGGTTTCCATGCCCAGCCCGCGTACCGCCTTGACCATGGCCACGACCTTGTCGAGATCGCGCTGTTTGGGGCCGCGCCAGGCGGCGCCCATGCAAAAACGCGTCGCGCCGTTTTCACGCGCGAGTTGTGCTGCTGCGACAACGTCGGCAACTGACAGCGTGTCCTCGTTCTCCACGCCGGTGTGATACCGCGCCGCCTGCGGGCAATAGCCGCAATCTTCCGGGCAGCCCCCGGTCTTGATCGACAGCAGCGTCGAGAGTTGCACCGCATTGGCGTCGAAGTGGGCGCGATGCACCTGCTGCGCACGAAACAGCAGATCGTTGAAAGGCAGCGCGAACAGCGCTTCGACTGCGGCAGGCGTCCAGCGTTGATCGGCCGATGTAGTGTCGGCGGTACGGGGGGCAGGCTCGTTGATTGTCAGGTGATCCATGAGAGGTCCGCAATAAAGAGTAAGGAACGCCAGAAAAACAAAAGCGCAACAAAAATTTCAATTAAATCAATAAGTTATAACATGTTATGGTCGCAGAAGCCGGGCGCGTTGTCAAATTTGCCTCGCCGCTTATTTAACAGATGCTTCAACAGGCCGGGCATCGCCTGTTCCTGCGTGCTGTGCGGGGCGGCGGCGTCCGCTCGCGGCCTGTGCGCCGGCTGCTGGGCGGAACTGCCGTGGCTGCGCGGCCCGTGCTGTGCGCGCTGCGCCCATCCGCTGCCATCCCCCGGAATGTGCGGACGCTGTATCGCAGAGCCGCCGCATTACGACGCCGTCGTGGCTGCATGTCGTTATGCCTATCCCACCGGGGATCTGATTCAGGCGTACAAATACGGTGGGCACCTCGCCGCCGCAACGCCGCTGGCCGCCATGCTGGAAACGGTCGTCAGCCAACGGCCCGACGTGCTCGTGCCGATGCCGCTGTCCGCTGAGCGCCTGCAGACACGCGGATTCAATCAGGCGCTGGAACTCGCGCGCGTGCTGTCGCGCGCACTGGCCGTCCCGGTGAATGCCGGGCTGTGCGTGAAGACGCGCGAGACACCACCGCAGTCCCGCCTGCCCTGGAAAGAACGTCAGAAAAATGTGCGCGGCGTATTCGTGGTGCAGGCAAACCTCGACGGACGCCACGTTGCCGTGGTTGATGACGTGCTGACCACCGGCGCAACGCTCAACGAACTGGCGCGAAACCTGAAGCGCGCCGGCGCAGCTACGGTCACTGGTTTCGTGGTGGCGCGTACAGTGGCCGGCGAAAATTCCAGAAAAAGCTCTGCGACTTAGACCGCCTTTGACTTTTACTTGAGACGCTGATCAGCGAACGCCTGCAGCTCGGGAGACAGATTCCCCGAGGCCTTTGCGCGGCGATAGGCTTCCTGCGCGTCGCCGCCGCGGCCCAGCGCGTCCAGCGAAATACCCAGACCCAGCAACCAGACACCGACGTTGCCGCGCTGGGCCAGCGCCCGGCTGAACTGCTCAATCGCCTCGGCATGCTTCTGCTGCCGCTGCAACAGACCGGCGTAAAACGCAATGTAGTCCGCGTTATTGGCGGCAAATTCGAGACTGCGCGCCAGCGTTTGCACGCCGGCGTTGAGGTCTCCGCGCTCCACCTGCAAGCGCGCCAGCGCCATGGCAAAGCCGGGTTGCGCCGGGGAAATGTCCAACCCTTCCTGCAGCACCTGGGCGGCCTCGGTCTGGCGACGCGCATTGAGCAGCACGCCCACCAGCGCCTGACGTGCCGCATGGTACGAGGGGTCGGCTTGCAGCGCCGCCTCGAACGCCGTGCGCGCATCTTCAATCCTGCCCTCATTCAGCGCGGCGGCGCCTTTGGCATATTCGCCCTCGGCACGCTGGCGCAGCGTCAGTTCGCGCATTTTTTTATTGATGTCCGCGCGCTGCGGTTCGGCTGCAGTTGCAGCCGACCGCAGCGGCGGTGTTTTGGCGGGAGGTGCGGCTGCACGCGCCGCAGCCGCTGCGCTGCGCTGCTTCATGAGCACCGGGGCCGGTTCACGCGGCGGCGACATCGACGCGGCAGCAATCGGCGTATCCGCAACGGGCGCAGGAAAATTCGCCAGCTCGAAACTCATGCGCTGCGCAATGCTCTCCACCGCCTCCGGACTCAGCGGCGCAGCGGCCGGCTCCGGTTTATGCATGGCCGCCGCAGATACCGCTTCCGGCTTGCCCGCCGACGCGGACGGCACGCGAGCATTCATCCACCACCATGCGCCAGCCATCACTGCGGCTGCCACGATCACCGTTGCTGCAATCATTACTTGCGGTCTCCGCCCGGAGAAGGATTCTCCCGGCAAAGCCCGCACATGATCCGGTATGCGATGTGTTTCTTCACCCGATGCACGGCGGCGATCGAGATCCACCAGCATCTGGTTGATCACGCTCATGCAAAATACGCCAGTGAAATGCCCCCGGCAGCCAACAGCACCGCTGCGCCGCTAAACCACCACCAGCGGTGCGTTTTTCCTGCTGCGGGCGTATCGGCCGCCGCAATGCGCACATGCTGCGGCAGCGCCTGCTGCAGACCTTCGCCGAACGTGAGCAGCAGGGATTTGTGGGCGATGATATTGACCAGTCGCGGGATGCCTCCGCTGGCGCGATGCACCAGCCGCACCGCGGCCGGCGCAAACAACCGGCTACCGCGGTATCCAGCCACCCGCAGGCGGTGCGCCAGATAATGATCGACTTCCTCGACGCTCAGCGCCGTCAGCCGGCACTGGAAGGTGATGCGCTGGCGCAACTGGCGCACGGCGGAGTGGGCCAGCCGCTCGTCGAGTTCCGGCTGGCCGAACAACACCACCTGCAGCAGCTTGCGCTTCTCGGTTTCGAGATTGGTCAGCAGGCGCAGCGCCTCCAGTGTTTCCTGCGGCATCGCCTGCGCCTCGTCGAGGCAGAGCACGACGGTCTTGCCCTGGCGTGCAAAATTGAGCAGGGCGCGCGACAGTTCTTTCATCAACTGGTGCTGATCGGCTTCCCGCGGCAGCGTCACGCCCAGTTCATCGGCCAGCGCAAACATCAGCGTGCGCGGCTCCAGATAAGGATTGGGTATGTAGGCGGAGACGAAGCGCGCATCGAGCATAGCCAGAAAACGCCGGCACAGCAGCGTCTTGCCGGTGCCGACTTCGCCAGTGACTTTCATGAACCCTTCGCCGTTGCGCGCGGCAACGAGCAGCGTGTTCAGCGCTTCCTGATGGGAATTGCAGGCGTAGGCAAAGCTGGTGTCCGGCGTAATGCCGAACGGGGGCTCACGCAGCCCGAAGTGTGCTTCGTACATGGCGCGAGCGTATCACCGCTGCTGCTCCGGCGCGCCCATGGATCGTATGCGATCGCGGGTGCGGTTCAAATCATCCTGCCACGTCTGGTCGCCATGAATGATCGTGGGCTTGAGCAGGATGACCAGTTCGCTCTTCACATTGCGGCTGTCACGCTGACGGAACAGGTTGCCGATGCCCGGCGCATCGCCGAGACCCGGCACCTGACTGCGGTCGCTGAACGATTGCTGGCGCATCAGTCCGCCGATGGCGACGATGTTGCTGTCCTGCACCCGGACGATGGTGTCGGTTTCGTTGACGTCGCTTGATGCCAGCGGCAGGGTAAACGCGCCCAGCGCTCCCAGGTCGATCACCTTGCGGCGCTCCACCACGCTGCTGACCGAAGGATGAATATGCAGAATGATGTTGTTGTTGTTGTCGATCTGCGGCGTCACGTCGAGCGCAATACCCGAGAAAAACGGCGCCACCGTGATCGTCGGCGTTACCGTGGTGCTGGTGCCGCTGGTGCTCGATGTCGTGCTGATGTTGGTGACGAAGAAATCGTCAGTGCCCACTTTCAACACCGCCTTCTGGTTATTGATGGTGGCCACCCGCGGGCTCGACAGCACATTCACGCCGCCCTGGGTTTCGAGGAAAGTCAGCAATGCGGCAAAATCCTGGGTCTGCAGCGCCAGTCCGAACAAGCCGCCGGCAGCGCCGGCGCCCAGCGACAGTGCTCCGGCTATGGCGCCCGTGGATCCGCCGACCAGCGCCGAGCCGCTCAGCACCGTGCCGTCGGACGCGCGCGTCGTCGGCGCACCGATGGTGCCGCTGCGGTTCAGCACTGCGCCGGGGCTTAGCACCCCTGCGCCGAAGCGCGTATTGCCGTCGCGGAACCCCGCCCAGTTGATGCCCGCCTGGTAGCCGTCGCGCAACGTCACTTCAATGATCTTGGCTTCGAGCATGACCTGGCGTTCGACGATGATCTGCATCGACTTGAGAAACTGCTCGACCCCGCGCAATTCCGTGGGCATCGCACGCACCACGATCACGCCCGATTGCGTGTTCACCACCACGCTGCGGCCCGCGCCGCCGCCCAGTATGGCGATCAGGGATTTATGGATATCGCCCCAGAAGTCGGAATTCGAACTCGTCGTCACGCGGGTGCTCTCCGCGGATCGCGTATTGTTGGCGCCGGCAGCCCCCGTCGTCGGCACCGGTGTGGCGCCGGCCGCCGGCGTGCCGGGGCTGGTCGGCGAGTCGGTAATGGAACCCGAACTGACCCTGGTCTGGGTCTGGCCGGAGCGCTGCGCCTGCAGGTAATTCACCTGGAAAATGCGCGTCTGCAACGCCGCCGGCAGTACCGTGATGCGATTGCCCTGCACGGTGTAATCAAAACCGTACAAATCGCGCAGGGTATCCAGCGCCTCGGACACCGTCACGTCTTTCAGGTTGACCGACAACTCGCCTTTGAGCTCAGGGTGCAGCACCATGCTGTAACGCGTGCCGGAGACAATGGCCAGAAACACCTGGCCGGCCGGCGCATTGTTGACCGACAGATCAAAGCGGGTTTCCGGCTTCTGCGTATCCGCGCGCGGCATTTCCATCACCAGCGGCGGCAGCAGGGCGTGGCTCACTGCATCCGGGGTCACCGGCTTGCGGTCACTCGCAGCCTGCTCCAATTCCTTGTTGATGGCCTCGAAGGTCGCCCCGGTGCGATGCGGCACATCGGCGCAGCCCGCGGCCGCGGCGATCAGTGCGATGGTCAGCCATCGTTGCATGTTATTGAGCCTGTGGTTATTCATTTTATTTTTTGGTTGCACGCTTTTCTGCGCTCCCGGATTCCGGGCGTCCGGCCATGCGTTTCTCGACCTGAGGATACAGCTTCAGCACCGTCGTTTCATCACCGTTTTTCAGCACGGCCTCAGTTTCCGTCAAACGCACCAGTCTCGCTTCGCCATAACGCCCGCCAAGCACCACCGTTTCACCGCTGATCACCGCAACCTTCCGGCCGGGCGACAGCATCACGGACTGCAGCACCGGCCCGCCGGCGGTTTCGCCGCCGCCCATATCGGCCAGCGCGCCCGGCGGACGCGTCGGATCAACCAGTGTCTGCGCCACTGCCGCGCCGGTCAGGCCGGCCATAGCCGCCAGCAATATCGCGGTGCGTAATGTCCTCATGGTCCTCATACCACAAGCCAGTTCTTGTTCAGACTCAGGGTATGCACCGTGAGCGTCAGCCTGAGCCGCGGATGCGCGCCGGCATCGAGATCGAGTTTGCCCCAGAACAGTTGCCAGGGCAGCTTTTCCAGTTTTGCGAGATAACCGTGCAGATCGCTATACGAGCCCTCGATGGCAATCTCGAAGCTGTGCTGATAAATGCTGCGGTCGGCCGCGCCCGGCGCCGCTTTACTGTCCGGTGACTGTGCGCCACCGGTGGTCTGAAAACGTTGCACTGGCAGTTTGTGCAGGCTCACCAACGCCAGGCCGCGATCCCGGGACAGCACCCCTTCGAGCAATTTGCTGACCTGATCGGGCGGCACCAACTGTTTCTGCAAGCCCTGCAATTTATTGTCGATGTCGGCGATCTGTTTGCGCAATTCGTCGCGATAGCGCCGCCTGACCTCGTCGGGGTCTGCCTGGCCGCGCTCCGCGGCAATGAGCGCGTCGCCGGTCTTGACCGCCGTGCGCGCTTCCGTGAGTTGCAGCGCCAGGCGTTTTTGCTGAACCGCCAACGGCGCCAGCACCAGAAAATTGAACCCCGCGACCACCACCACAATCCCGCTCGCCGCCATCAGCGCGCGCTCGCGCAGCGACCGCGCCGCAAACCGCGTGTTCCAGTCCTGCCACTGCTGCCGGATCGCGGGGCTCATTTTTTGCCCCCGCGCGCATCCGTCGTATCAGCCGCTTCGCCGGACACCAGCGCAAACTCCAGATAGCGTGGCGCTTCGACTGCGGCCTTCTCGCCGTCCCTGGCCGGCGCCACATTCGCCAGCGGGGCCGGACGCCGTAATTCCAGCGCCGAAAATGCACGGCCCTGCAATGCCGGCTCGTTGTTCAGTTTCTGGATGTACGCCGGCACCAGTTCCGGCCTGATCACCCGGCCGTTGAGGGCGACATCACCGGAACCTGCGATGGAAAATCCGGTCAGCCACAAACCATCGATGGCCTGACGGGAGAATGCCTGCAGGTAGCGGGCAAATCCGTTGCGATTGCCCAGCGCGCCGCCCTCCAGAACCGTCATGCTGTCGCGCGCGGATTTCAGATCGCCCTCAAGTCGCTGCACTTCAACGTCGAGGCCCGAACTGCCCTTCTTCGCCGCGCCCTCGCCCTTGAGCCGGTCGGTATGTACGCTCTGCGCCTTGGCCAGAAGCTGCGCGGAGGCCAGTTCCTCGCGCAGTCCGCTGAGTTGCTGCTGGTCGTGCGCCTGCAACGCCAGCATGACCAGCACCGTCAGTGCAAGAGCCATCAGCGCACGCGCCAGCGTCAATCCCTCGCGCTGTTTGCGGAATGCCGGTCCCAGCAGATTGATATACTGGCTCATCAGGCAGCGTGCTCCTCGCGCATGGCCGCACCGATCATCTGCAGACATTGCGACTGCCGCAGCGGATTGCGCAGTTCCGGCACGCCGGGAAAATCCAGCACTTTTTCCAGATCCAGAACTTCCACCGGAACCGTCAGGTTCGATTTCAGGTATTCGACCAGGCGCTCACCCTCGGGCACCGGCGAGATCACCAGCCTGGCTATTGCGACGTTGCGAAACTGGCGATCAAAATGATCCAGCGACCGCTGCAGTTCGAGCGCGATGCGGTCATACAGTTCGTCGGGTGCCGCGGCCGCCGCGAAATCACGCAACGCAATATCGATGCGGCGCGCCTGGTAGAGTTCGCCGCCGCTGGTAAACGTCAGCAGCGCGCCGCTGTCGTCGAAATCCAGCAACGCCAGCCCGCGGCCTTCGGTTTCCAGAAGTCGGGCAAGGTTGCGTTGCGCGAGTTCCGGCACATCGATGACTTCGAGGCCGATGTCGGCATCATTGAACGGCCTCACCAACGCGGCGATCATGTCGTTGCGCGCCGCCACGGCAAGCATCTGCGCCGCCCGCCCGCCAGTGCCGCCGCCGGGCACATGAATGGCATCGACGGTGGCCATGTCGACCGGATAGTCAATGACATCCTTGATCGACCAGCGCACCGCATTACGCGCCTCATTGGCCGGCACGTTCGGCGCATCGACGTGCAGAAACTGGTATTCACGCGGCTTCAGCAAGGTCACGCATTGATAACGATCCAGATTCAAGTCTCGACGCAGGCGCTTCAGGGTATCCACATCACTGCCTGCTTTTTGAAACGACTCGCACAGCAGCACTTCCGGCCGTGATTTGCCGGCTACCAGCACATGAGACAAATCGATGCGGCCCTCATGCAAATTGAGGCACAGCCAACCCGGTCGTTGCTTACTGGCGAATAAATTCATGAGGTCCTGGGCGCAGGTGCGCAAAATCCCCGCGAAAATAGCATATTTTTCAATGTTGTCAAAGACTTATAACGCATTTGTCACACACTTTCTGAGGGGCGGCAGTCAATCTGCGTTGATAACCTGTTGTTTTGGTTAATAGTTCTCACGG
>JANNHN010000525.1:0-1552 GCA_031404395.1 Betaproteobacteria bacterium | reverse complement strand
CGCGGCAGCCGCCACCGCACCCGACACCGACATGCTCGCGGCAATCCACGCACTGTTTGAACTCGACGGCGACGACGTGCTGCGCTACGAAGACCGGCGCCGCGGCGTCACCCGCCGGGTGCGCATCGCCGACGAAAAAGTAGCTGCGGTATGCCTGACCGGCGACAGCACCAGTGAGTCCTGGTTGCGCGAATTCCACGCGCAAGGCCTGCCCACCGCCGGCATCGGTGCGCTGCTGCTCTCATCCACGCCGCGCGCACCCGCCGGCGCAGCCTCGCGCGGCCGCATCGTCTGCAGTTGCCACGGCATCGGCGAGGCCGCGATCACTGCCGCACTGCAGAAATCAGGCGGCAACGCCGCGGCAAAACTTCAATCGGTACAACAGCAACTGCGCTGCGGCACCGAATGCGGCTCCTGCCTGCCCGAGTTGCGCAAACTCGCCGCGGCAGCGGTGATAGCGGCATGACCGCCGAAAGCCGCCCGCCCTTCCCGCCGTTCACCCGCGAAACCGCCGCGCAGAAAGTGCGCAAGGCCGAAGACGCCTGGAACACCCGCGATCCGGTGGCGGTATCGCTGGCCTACACCCCGGACACCGTGTGGCGCAATCGCGCGGAATTCCTGTCGGGCCGCGCCGACGTCGTCACTTTCCTCACCCGCAAATGGGCGAAGGAACTCGAATACCGGCTGATCAAGGAACTGTGGGCCTTCCATGAAAACCACATCGCGGTGCGTTTCGCCTACGAATGGCGCGACGATGCGGGTCATTGGTACCGCGCCTACGGCAATGAGAACTGGGAGTTCGCACCCAACGGCCTGATGCACCGGCGCATCGCCAGCATCAACGATCTGCCGATCAGGGAAACGGAGCGCAAATACCACTGGCCGCAGGGCCGCCGCCCGGACGACCATCCCGGGCTGTCAGATCTCGGGCTCTGAATCCGGCAGACATCATGCACGCTGCTGACTAATCAGCGGGTTTTCCCGCCAGCACTTCGGCCACATGCAGCACCTGCGTGCGCGCATCGCCACGGCGGCGCAAGCGGCCTTCGATGTTCAACATGCAGCCGAGATCGCCCAGCACCACGGCATCGGCGCCGCTGGCGGCGATGTTTTCGCATTTGCGTTCGGCGATGTGCGCGGAAATTTCACCGAACTTGATCGCAAACGTGCCGCCGAATCCGCAGCACTGCTCGCACTCGTTCATTTCCTTCAACTGCACGCCTTCAACCTGCGCCAGCAGCGTGCGTGGTTGCCGTTTGACGCCCAGTTCGCGCAGCCCGGCGCAGGAATCATGATAAGTAATTGTTTTAATTGATGTTTTTGACTTCGGCGAAAACTGCGCGACATTCACCAAAAAATCCGTGAGTTCATAAGTACGAGCGGACAGCGCACGTAGCGCATCGCGTTCGCCCTCGGGCACATCGTTCAGCAGATCGGGATAGTGGGTGCGCATCATGCCGGCGCAGGAACCCGAGGGCGCGACGACATATTCGCAATCGGCAAACTCGCGCGCAGCTTTGCGCGCCAGCGCCACCGCCGACTTCCGGTCGCC
>JANNHN010000524.1:0-3112 GCA_031404395.1 Betaproteobacteria bacterium | reverse complement strand
GATCTTGCCAGTGTCGTTGACGCGATCCGCCTGTCGCGCGCCACCTTCCGCAAGATCAAGCAGAATCTGTTTTTCGCTTTTTTCTACAACGTACTGGGCATTCCGCTGGCAGCCGCCGGTCTGCTCAATCCGGTCATTGCCGGTGCGGCCATGGCGATGAGTTCGGTATCAGTGGTCAGCAACTCATTGCTGCTCAGGCGCTGGCGGCCGTTAAAAACAGTGCAAAGTGCAAAATAATGAGTGCAAAGCAGAAAGCCGCGCTTACTGCGCATCACTCATTATTCATCATTCTGCAGTAGTGTCCCAACGTTTTTCAATACGTAGGTTGGGGTGACGAAGGAACCCCAACGCTGAACCCAGTGCAAAGTAGTACAGTGTAGGGTGGAAAACCCCGAGTATTTGCAGCGGTCGCGCGTTGGGGTTCGCAAGCTCACCCCAACCTACTCACTGATAATTGGTAATTAATGATTGGTTTCGATTAGCAGACAGTGAGTTACTGGCACCGCCTCCTGCTGCGCCGCCGGTTTTCCATTTACCAGTTACCAATCACCAGTCACCACACTTTAAATATCCAGCAGCATCCGCGCCGGATCTTCCAGCGCTTCTTTCATCGCCACCAGCGCCAGCACGGCTTCGCGGCCATCGATGATGCGATGGTCATAAGACAGTGCGAGGTAGTTCATCGGACGGATGACGATCTGCCCGTTCTCCACCACTGCGCGCTCCTTGGTCGCATGCACACCGAGAATTGCGCTTTGCGGCGGATTGATGATCGGCGTGGACAGCATCGAACCGAACACGCCTCCATTGGAAATCGAGAACGTGCCGCCGGTGAGCTCCTCGATGGTCAGCTTGCCGTCCTGCGCGCGCTTGCCGAATTCGGCGATCTGCTTCTCGATGTCAGCCAGCGTCATCTGATCGCAGTTGCGCAGGATGGGCACCACCAGGCCGCGCGGGCTGCCCACCGCCATGCCGATGTCGTAATAGCCGTGATAGACGATATCGTTGCCGTCGATGGAGGCGTTGACCAATGGATATTTTTTCAGCGCATGCACGGCGGCTTTGACGAAAAAGGACATGAAGCCCAGTTTGGCGCCGTGCTCCTTCTCGAAACGATCCTTGTACTTGCTGCGCAACTCCATGACCGACTGCATGTTGACTTCGTTGAACGTGGTCAAAATTGCCGCTGTTGACTGCGACTGCACCAGACGTTCGGCAATCCGCGCACGCAGCCGCGACATCGGCACTCGCTGCTCGGGTCGCTCGCCGGAATCGTCCAGATTTACCTTTGGCATCGCACGCGCAGCCGCGGGAGCAGCGGCAGGTGCCGCCGTTTTAGCCCCGCCCGCATTGACTCCAACTTCTGCTGCCTGCAACACGTCACCCTTGGTGACGCGTCCGCCACGGCCGGTGCCGCTGATCGCCGCGGTATCAAGATGCTTGTCAGCGGCAAGCTTCTGCGCCGAAGGCATCGCCGGCGACCCCGCTGCCGGCTTGTCCGCCGCTTTCGCCGGTGCTGCCGCAGCAGGCGCAGCTCCCACTGCCGCAGGTTTCGCATCGGTATCAATCTGCGCAATGATTTCGTTGCTGGTGACAGTGCCGCCGTCGGCCTTGACGATTTTCACCAGCACGCCGGCCTGCGGCGCCGGCGTCTCGAGCACGACCTTGTCGGTCTCGATGTCCACCAGATTTTCGTCGCGCTTGACGTATTCGCCGGTCTTTTTGTGCCACGACACCAGAGTCGCCTCGGCTACCGATTCCGAGAGCTGGGGCACTTTCACATCAATGAGCATGATTAACCCGTAACCTATTGATTAAATTCATTAATTTTCTTCGCCAGCAGTCAATGGCCGTGGTGTGAACTGCCGGGGCGCACTGCCGCCCGATAGCGTCAATGCCTGGTCAACCAGTTCCTTCTGCTGTTTTTCGTGCAGCGACTTGTAACCCGCAGCCGGCGACGCCGACGAATCGCGCCCGGCGTAATAAAGCTGCTGGTGCGGCAGCAAGTGGCGCATCAGGTAATGCTGGATATGGCGCCACGCGCCCTGATTGCGCGGCTCTTCCTGACACCAGACGATTTCCTTGGCGTTCTTGTAACGCACGATCTGCGCACGGAACTCCTCATGTGCGAACGGATAAATCTGCGCAATGCGCACCAGCGGCAGATTGGGAATCGCGCGCGTGCGGCGCTCGTTGCGCAGGTCGTAATACACCTTGCCGCTGCAGAAAATCACCCGCTCGACTTTTTCCGGCTCGATCTCGCGCGCTTCCCAGTCCTCATTGACCGGGTTGAACTTGTCGTTGGCGAATTCTTCGAGCGGCGACACCGACTCCTTGTGCCGCAGCAGACTCTTCGGCGAAAAAATAATCAATGGCTTGCGATGCGGCCGCACCATCTGCCGGCGCAGCAGGTAATACATCTGCACCGGCGTCGCCGGCACGCAGACCTGCATGTTGTAGTCCGCGCACAGTTGCAGGAAACGCTCCATGCGGCCCGACGAGTGTTCGGGGCCGGCGCCCTCGTAGCCATGCGGCAACATCAGCGTCAGCCCGCTCATGCGCCCCCACTTCACCTCGCCTGACGCAATGAACTGGTCGATCACCACCTGCGCGCCGTTGACGAAATCGCCGTACTGCGCCTCCCAGATCACCAGTTCCCTCGGACCCGACGTGGCATAGCCGTATTCAAAGCCCAGCACAGCCTCCTCCGACAACACCGAATCGATGACCACGAAATCGCCCTGATCGGGAGCGAGATGCTGCAACGGCACGTAGGTGCCCTGATCCCAGCGCTCACGGTTCTGGTCGTGCAGCACTGCATGGCGATGGAAAAAGGTGCCGCGACCGGCATCCTGCCCCGACAGGCGTATGGCATAACCTTCCGTCAACAGCGACGCATAAGCCAGCGTCTCGGCCATGCCCCAGTCGAGCGGCAACTTGCCTTCGGCCATCAACCGGCGGTCCTGAATGATTTTTTCAACGCGCGGGTGCAGTGTGAATCCTGCCGGCAACTCGCACACCTTGCGCGCCAGCGCCTGCAGCCGCTCCAGCGGCATCCGGGTGTCGTCGTTCTCGTTCCATTTGGTGCCCCTGTAAGTGCTCCAGTCGGTTT
>JANNHN010000523.1:0-2739 GCA_031404395.1 Betaproteobacteria bacterium | reverse complement strand
CCACCAGCCTGCCCTCAAGGACACTACGGGGCTTGATACAGAGACCAGCATGCCGCGCCGTGCGCACTGCCATTTTCTCCAGGACTATCGGTGACGACCATCGGCAATGCGTCCTCGCGCCCCGATATTAATACAGTTGCGACAGTACACAAATTCCCGGCGCTGGCCGCCGGTATAATTTATTTATTAAAATCAATGGTTTGAAATTTAACGCCGGGTACAACCCGGGCCGACGGCCAGGGCTGGTCGCCAGAGCAAAGCGATACTGCAGCCCCGCTCAATCAGCGCGTGCGCCTGTCGCCTTGATGACGTCGCGCCAGCGCAGCGTTTCGGACACGATCAACCGGCCGAATTCCCCGGGCGTGCTGGGCTCGGGTATCAGTCCCGCGCGGCTGAATTTCTTCAGCACGGCAGGCGAACCCAGCGCCTCCGCAATTGCTGCATTGAGCTGCAGGGTGAGTGCGCTTTTGATGCCCGCCGGTGCGAGCACACCAAACCACGTCGTCACCACAAAATCCGGCAATCCAGACTCGGCCACTGTCGGCACGCCCGGCAACAGGGCAAGCCGTTTGTCGGTGGTGACGGCAATGGCCCGTACGCGGTTCGCCTGCACCTGCGCCACCGCAAATGTCGAATTTGCGAACATCACCGCCGCTTCATTCTGGACTACGGCGGTCAATGCGGGCGGCCCGCCTTTGTAGGGCACATGCAGGAGCCTGATTCCCGCCATCGTCGAGAAAAGCTCCGTCGCAAGATGATTGCCGTTGCCGCTGCCCGCGGACGCATACGAAATCTTCCCGGGCTGCGCCCTGGCCAGGGTGATGAGTTCCCGCACCGAAGCCACCGGCAGCGACGGATTGACGACAACCACGAGCGGCGACCGCCCCGCCAGGCTGATCGGCGCAAAATCCTTCACAGGGTCGTACGGCAGCTTGTGGTAAAGCCCGGGGTTGATGGAGAGATTGCCGACAAATCCCAGCAGCAACGTATAGCCGTCGGGTTGCGCCCTGGCTGTGATCTCGGAACCGATGATGCCGCCGGCGCCGACGCGATTGTCAACCACCACGCCCTGCTTCCATTTCTCGGCCAGGTGTTCACCCAGGGCCCGCGCAATGGTATCGCTGACTCCGCCGGGCGGATTCAGCGCAATCATCCGGATCGGGCGATCAGGGTATGCGTGGACAGCCAGCGGCAGATTGACTGCGCCGGCCAGAAAAATCGCGGCAACATTCATTATTTTCACGAAAAAGATCCTCCGTAGTTCCAGTCAACGGCAGCGCGCCCGCCTGCGGTCGTCGCATCAACATTTAGTTGGAGGGAGCCCCGATCTCGGCCCAGATGGCGCGAAACGCTGCCGCCTGTTCACGCAGAAACCGGTCCAGCGCCGGGCCTGTCTGGAAGTTCGGGCTCCAGAAATTGCGCTCCAGCTCCTTCTGCCAGACATCCGACTGACTGACCTTTGCCAGAGCCTGCACCCAGAACGCCACGTGCTCGGCGCGCATGCCTTTCGGCCCGACGACGCCGCGCCAGTTGGTAAAGTTCGCGTTGACTCCCTGTTCCTGCACCGTCGCGACATGCGCCAGCGACCCGGCCAGGCGTCGCGGCGCAATGACTGCGATGGCACGCACCCGTCCGGAAGCCAGAAACGGCGGCGCCGTTACCGCCGTTCCGCTGACCAGGTCGATTTGCCCGCCGAGCATCCCCGCGACCGCATCGCCCGCGTTGCGATAGGGAATGAAGCGGCCCTTCGCCACGTCCACCCCCATGGCCTTGACTGTAATGGCGGCTGCGATGTGCGAGCCGGCGCCCAGGCCCGGGCCGAAACCGATGGCCAATGCTCCCGGATCCTGAGCCAGGCGCTGCTTCACATCCGCCATGGTTCTGAGCGGGGAGTCAGCCCGCACCATCAGGATGAAATAGTCGTCAAACAACAACGCCAGCGGCGTTACGTCGTGATAACCGGTCAGGTTTTTCTCCATGACCGGATTGGAGACCAGGTTGGTGGTGCCAATCGCGATGGCATGACCGTCGCTGCCGCGCTCGTTCAGGTACTGCCACGCCACTGTATTGCCAGCGCCGGGCTTGTTGATCACGATCACCGGCGGTTTCACGATCTGGCCCGGCTCCCACATGCGCTGCAGCAGGCGCGCCGTCAGGTCAATACCGCCGCCCGCAGCCGATCCCACGACAAACGCAACCGGCCGCGACGGCGCCCAGTGCTGCGCCTGGGCCGGTGTGATCCAGACCGCCATGCCGCACAGCAGTGCAACAAGCACTGACCACAAAGATTTTTTATTCACCATGACGTCTCCTCCGGGAAACTGTCGATACGGGCAGTAAAAGTGCGACTACGGCATGTACAGTCCGCCGTTCATATGAATCGTCTGGCCGGTAACGTAACGTGAATCCGGACCGCACAACATCCTTACCATGGCCGCGACCTCTTCGGGCCGGCCCTCGCGACCCAGCGGCGTCCTGACCGCATGGCGACGCGGCGCGGCACTGTGACTCTCCGGCGTATCGATGCGCGCCGGCGCCACGCAATTGACCGTGATGCCCTGTGCGGCGAGATCCAGTGCCAGCGCCTTGGTGAAGCCCGCCAGTCCGGCCTTTGCCGTCACCACATGCGCGCGGTTACGCACGCCCAGATGTCCAGCCACACCGCCGATGTTGACAATGGCCCCGCCGCCCGCCCGCACCAGATGCGGCAGACACGCCTGGGCACACAAAAATGCGCCG
>JANNHN010000522.1:0-2509 GCA_031404395.1 Betaproteobacteria bacterium | reverse complement strand
TCCACGACCACGGTGCGATGCACGACTACCGGACGCTGCACGATCACCGGACGCTGGTACACGACCGGCGGGCGATGCCGGAACTCCGGGCGTTCCGTAAACACACGCTGCTGTTGCGCACGCTGCGACTGCGCGTGGGATGGGAAATCGGCGCGACGCACTCCGGCAGACGGCGGCGCGTGCCGCTCAACCATCACCGGCCGTTCACCGCGGCGGGATCCGCGGTAGTCGTCTGCCATGGCGGGAAACGATGCGGCCATGGCGGCCAATGCAACGGTAATGGTGGATACGGCAATCAGGGTCTTGTTCGCGTTCATGGCATCCCTCCTTGTTATGGTTGCCTGTGTCCAGTAACGCAAAACCGATCACCGCTGTAAACGATCCATGTGCAACAGTCTGTTGCGGGTGTAACGAGGGGTTACAAATTCACGTCGACAGCGCAGCAGGAGCGACGGGCGGGAACGGTGGGCAAGCTGCGTCCTTCGACAAGCCCGGGACGGGCTTTACCCACTGCGGGATGTATTGCGTCCCGGCGCAGCCGGGCACAACAGCTTATTCGATGCCCGCCGCCACAAACAACGGCTTGCCCGCCGGTCCACCGAGGAATTTGACCAGCGCCTGCGCTGCTTCCTTTTGCGTGCCCGCGCTCATCGGTACCGCGATGTATGACGTGAAATTCTGGATTTCCGGCGGCAGCGGGCCGACGAACACCAGGCCGTGGTCCTTCTCGAGCAGGATTTCGGTGATCGGCCCGAAGCCGATTTCCCTGCCCTTGCCTTTGAGCACATGTTTCATCACCTCGGCGCCGGTCGCATAGCGTGCGGTCTTCGGTTCGACCTGTTCCCACACGCCCATTTTCTTCAGCAGGTTTTCAAAGTAGATGCCGGTCGAGGCGCGGTTGAACACGACGGACTCGGCTTCGAGCACGGCCTTCCTGATGTCGTCGCCCGTCGCAATGGCCGGCACCGGCGCACCCGGGCGCACCGCAACGCCGGAACCGACGCGGCCAACGTTGACGCCGCCCGCCTCGACCTTGCCGGCCTTGGCGAAATCAGCAACCGCGCCCGGTGGCGCAATGATCACGTCGAAGGTGTCGCCGGCGGCGACGCGTTTGTGCATCTGCGGCGTGGTGTTGAAAGTGATTTTAACCTTGTGTCCGGATTCTTTTTCGAACGCGGCTGCGGCCGCCTTCAGCCCCGGCTCGATGGCGCCGCCGCTAATCACCGTGATTTCCGCAGCCTGCACAATGCCGAGGTTCAACAACAGGCCCGCCAGGGCCGCAATGGCTCGTTTCATCGGTTTGCTCCGTCTGTGGTTTTCAGGAAATGCCAGTTTCGGCAAAAATCTTTTTCGCATCCACGGAGGCGAGCCGTCGCGCGAGTTCCGCGGCTGCCGCCGGCGCGCCGGTCATCGCCGCCGCGTCATAACTTGTCATGTTCTGGATTTCATCGGGCAGCGGCGCGGCCAGCTTGACCTTGCAGCCCTTGTCCATCATCACCATCAGTTCCGAAATCTGCGCGAGACCTACGGCCTGCGTCGGATGCGCGGCGACGTATTCCATGATGGCGGAGCCAGTTTTGACGACGGTGATTTTCGATCCGAGCTGCGCGGTCAGGCCCAGTTTGGCCAGCAGCTTTTCCGAATAGATGCCGCTGGAAGCCTCGTTGCGCACGACATGGCTCGCGCCGAGCAGCAGTTTGTTGAACGCCGCCGTATCGGGAATCGCCGGCACCGGCGCGTCCGCGTGGATCACCACACCCATGCGCGAGCGGCCGAGATAACCGCGGGTCGCGGAATCTATTTTTTTCTGCGCAGCGAATTCGTCCATGCCCGCCGGCGTCGCCACCACCACGTCTGCGGTTTCGCCGGCAGCGACGCGCTTGCGGATTTCCGGCACCGGCGTGAATTCGATTTGCACTTTCGTGCCGGTGTCTTTTTCAAACGCCGCCGCCACGCGCGCGACGCCGCGCTTGACGGCGCCGGCGCTGAGTACTTTCAGTGTCGTCATCCGTTCAGTGTCGTCATCCGGATTCCTCAAAAATCAATCGATGCCGGTGGCCGCCATGGTCGCGCGTGCCGCCGGTGTTGCGAGAAACTTCGTGAACTCGGCCGCCGCCGCAGCATTTGTGCCGGCCCTGGTCACTGCCGCGTCATACCCCGTGATGCTTTGCAGGTCGTCCGGCAACGGCCCTGCCAGCGCAATTGCCACGCCCTTGTCGATCAGTTCGCGGATTTCCGGCAACTGTCCGGCGCCCAATAAATTCTGCGCGGACGACGCCACGTGATCCATGACTTTCACGGTATCGGCCTGTTTCACCGCCTTGTCGGCGCCGAAGCCGAGTTTTTCGAGCAGCTTCACCACGTAGTTGCCGCTGGACGCCACGTTGACCACCACCGCATCGGCCGCGGCGACTGCGCGTTTGAAGGCGTCCACGGAACCGAGGTCGGGCGCCGCTGCGCCCTTGCGCAGCGCCAACCCCATGCGCGAACGACCCACGGTCATGCGCGT
>JANNHN010000521.1:0-1630 GCA_031404395.1 Betaproteobacteria bacterium | reverse complement strand
ATGGGGTCGGAGGGCCTGGTGCCGGCGGACTTCGGGGACATCGAGGGGCGCGAGCGCGAGCGGGCGGAGAGTTTTCTTGCTTTCATGCAACGTGCCGCCGATGCTGCAGGCGTACCCTGCGAAACGATGATTGCCAAGGGGCGGCAGCCTTACGACGCCATTGTTGATGCCGCCAACGAGCGCGGCTGCGACTTGATCGTGATGACCTCGCGCTACCGCCGGGGGCTGGTGTCACTGCTGCTGGGCAGCGAGGCGACGCGCGTGTTGCATCGTGCCTCAATCCCGGTGCTGACCTTCCGCGCGCTGATGAGCGCCGATCACCCGGACAAGGTGCCGCCGGCCGGTTGACGGACGGCGTTCCCGCGGGGCGCCTAAGCCTTGATGCCCGCCGCTTTCACCAGCTTTTTCCATTTATCGACTTCTTCGCGGATGGTGTCTGCGAATTCCCTGGGGGAACTGCCCTCAGCCTCCATGCCCTGGCGCAGGAACAATTTGCGGACGTCGTCGCGCGCGAGGATCTTTACTGATTCGGCATGCAGCCGCGCAATGACCGGACCCGGCGTTTTCGCCGGTGCGAGCAGGCCGACCCACGACGCATGCTGATAACCTTTGACGCCTGCTTCGGCCACTGTCGGCAGTTCCGGTATTGCAGTGGAACGTTTGACGCCGGTGACGGCGAGTCCGCGGATCTTGCCGGAGCGGATATGCGGGATACCCGTCGAGCTTGTCGCAAAATTGACCTGCACTTCGCCGCCAAGCAGCGCAGTCATCGCCGGTGCGCCGCCCTTGTAGGGTACCAGCAGCATTTTTGTCTGGCTCATGTGCTGAAAAAGTTCGATGGCGAGATGGGTGCTGGTGCCGATGCCGCTGAAACCGGCGGTGATCTGGCCCGGCCTGACTTTCAGCAGCGCGACCAGCTCGCGCAGTGATTTGGCGGCTACCGCGGGATGGACCACCACGATGTGCGGCAAATCGACGATTTGCGTGATCGGCGCGAAATCGCGCACCGGATCAAAGGGCAGCTTGTCGTGCATGGCCGGTGTGATGGACAGTGACGCAGCGATGATAAGCAGCGTGTAACCGTCAGGGGCCGCCTTGGCCACCATGTCAGTGCCGTTGAGACTGCCGGCGCCGGGCCGGTTGTCAACAACAATATTCTGTTTCAGCGTTTCCGTCAGCCGGTCGGTGAGTACGCGCGCGGCGACATCCGTGGAGCCGCCGGCGCTTTGCGGCACGATGACGCGAATCGGGCGGGCCGGGTAATTGTCAGCCGCAATGGCGGAGGCAACAAACATCCCGCAAGCGCAGACGACGGCGGCAAGGGGGCGTACATAGAGAGGTAATAGAGGTAATACGTGGCGCATGACTTTCTCCTCGTAGTCTGATTATTGGTAACTTCTATTCACCGTCATACCCCGGCAGCACGCGCGCGTCAATCACGCAGACGCCGCCGGCCTTGACGATGGCGATACCGCGCTCAATGGCCGGCTGCATGTCGGCCATCTGCGTGACCGGGCCGATACCCTCGGCGCCCTGCGCACGCGCCATCGCGGCGAGGTCTATATCCGGATCGATGATTTTCTGGCCGATCCACGCATTGGCAGATGGCCGGCCGCGATGTTCGGCGACA
>JANNHN010000520.1:0-6419 GCA_031404395.1 Betaproteobacteria bacterium | reverse complement strand
TTGCAGGGATCCGCGCTAATCAGCGCAAATCCAGGAATTCAAACAGTGCCTTGAGCGCGTAATTCGTCTAACATCGCTACTTCTCTTGGTGAGCGACTTTAACCCTGTTTTTACAGCCTGCGCGGCTGACCGCCGCGGATTTTGCAACAGTGCCGTCGCCGCATTTGCGTCAGTCCGGCAGCCATTGCAAAGCGCACCAGTTATCGGAATCTCGTCGCGTCAGGCTCGTGCCTGCAGGGCCGGTTTCGGCGTTCGCGGCGTCCAATGGGGGGCGCTGGCAAGAAGTATATGTAAATGAACAAGTTAAGTAAAGAATTCACAGTTCCGGAGGCTATTGGCGAGGAATCAGCCGGCCAGCGCATCGACAACTACTTGGTGCGACGGCTGAAAGGGGTGCCGAAGAGCCATATTTACCGGATCCTGCGCAGCGGCGAGGTGCGGGTGAACAGCCGCCGGATCGGGCCGGATTACCGGTTACAGATGGGTGACCGGGTGCGGGTGCCTCCGGTGCGCACCGCGCAGCGGCCGGAAGGGTCTGCGGCATCGCGGGCGCCCTATACGCCGGTCGTTATTTTCGAAGACGACGCGCTGCTGGTCATCAACAAGCCGGCGGGCATGGCGGTGCATGGCGGCAGCGGCATCAGCCTCGGCGTCATTGAGGGGCTGCGCAATGCCCGTCCACAGGCGCGTTTTCTGGAACTGGTACACCGGCTCGACCGTGAAACTTCCGGTGTGCTGATGCTCGCCAAGAAGCGCGCGGCGCTGGTTGAATTACATCGGCAATTGCAGGCGGGTGAGGTCGGCAAACACTATTTTGCGCTGGTGAAAGGTCTGTGGACGGAACGCAAGCGCGTCGTCGATCTGGCACTGGAAAAATTTGTCACCGGCGGCGAGCGGCGGGTCAACGTCAAAGCTGGCGGCGACCGGGCGGTGACGGTATTCCGCCTGGAGCGGCGGGTCGGCCCGTACAGCTTGCTTGATGCCGAACTGAAAACGGGCCGCACGCACCAGATTCGCGTACATCTCACGCACCTGGGTTTTCCGATACTGGGCGACGACAAATACGGCGACTTTCCGTTGAACAAGGTGCTCGCCAAAAAAGGACTGAAGCGCATGTTTTTGCATGCGCATCGCGCGGTGGTCCGGCATCCGCTGAGCCGCGAGAAACTGACCTTCGAGGCGGCGTTGCCGCCGGAACTGCTGGCATTCATGGCGACTGCAATACGGCCGGAGCATCATGCCAAAAAAGTTTGAGCTGCTGGTTTTTGACTGGGACGGTACGCTGATGGATTCAGCGGCGGCGATTGTAGAGTCGCTGCAGGCCGCGTGCCTGGAACTCGACTTGCCGGTGCCATCAATGGAGCGGGCGCGATTTGTCATCGGCTTGGGGCTGACCGATGCGATGAAATACCTCCTGCCCGATCTCCCGGCGACGGACTACGCAAAGGTTGTGGATCGTTACCGCGTGCATTTTCTGCACCGTGACGGCGGCACGACGCTGTTTCCTGGAGCCGCAGCGATGATCCGCGAATTGCACGATGCGGGGTTTCTGCTGGCGGTGGCGACGGGCAAGAGCCGGCGCGGCCTCGACCGCGCGCTTGCGGCAACCGGTGTCGGTGATTACTTTCACGTGACACGTTGCGCCGATGAGGGATTTGCCAAACCGCATCCCGGTATGCTGCAGGCAGTGATGGAAAGTCTCACGGCAACGCCCGCCGGCACGTTGATGATCGGCGATACGACGCACGATCTGGAAATGGCGCAGGCAGCAGGCGTCGCCGCACTGGCAGTGACCTATGGCGCGCACGATCGTGAGGCGCTGGTGCGGCAGCAGCCGCTGGCAATCATTGATACGCCGCCGGCATTGCGCGCCTGGCTGGCGCAGCATGCCTGATGCTGCGTCGTGCGCGATTTGGGGAATTACTGAACAGGGGGCCATGCCCCCTTGTATATCCCCTACTCCAGAGGAAGCACGCCGGGCCCTTTGTGAAAGCGACACTTGTTCAACGTTTCCTTGGTAATATATTGTTTTAGAAGGAGTTTTTATGGCAGATCCACAATCGAATGACCCGCAATGGGAACGCGCAGTGCTGGAAAAAGTCGCGCTCTCCGCGATACAGGAACAACGCAGCGCGCGACGCTGGGGCGTTTTTTTCAAGTCGGCTTTCCTGCTCTACCTGATTGCGCTGCTGGTCATCGGCATGGGCTGGCTCGGCAGGAATGATGCATTGCCCGGCAATCACACTGCGCTGGTGGAAATCAACGGCATCATCAGTTCGAACAGTCAAGCCAGCGCCGACAAAATCGTGGCCGGATTGCAGGCGGCGTTCAAGGATAAAAATACCCAGGGTGTGGTGATCCGCATCAACAGTCCCGGGGGCAGCCCGGTGCAGGCGGGCTATATCAACGATGAAATCAGGCGGTTGCGCGCCAAGTATCCGGCGATCCCGCTGTACGCGGTTGTCGAAGACATTTGCGCTTCGGGCGGCTATTACATTGCGGCCGCTGCGGACCGGATTTATGTCGACAAGGCGAGCATCATCGGTTCGATCGGTGTGCTGATGGACGGATTCGGTTTTACCGGGACGATGGAGAAACTGGGCGTCGAGCGTCGTCTGCTGGCGGCCGGTGAGAACAAGGGCTTTCTCGATCCGTTTTCACCGATACAGGATCAGCAGAAAGCCCATGCCGAAACCATGCTCGGCGACATTCACCAGCAGTTCATTGCGGTAGTGCGGCAGGGGCGCGGCAAACGCCTGAAGGAAACACCGGACATGTTTTCAGGATTGCTGTGGGTCGGCCAGAAGAGCATCGACTTGGGGCTTGCCGACGCACTGGGCAGCCTCGATTCCGTTGCCCGCGACGTCATCAAGGCGGAAAACATTGTTGATTTCACGCAGCAGGAAAACATCGCTGAGCGTTTCGCGCGTCGATTTGGTGCGGCATCCGCAGAGACGTTGATGAAGCTGATCGGGTTCGGAGATTTGAATATCCGTTAATGTTTCCAAAGGTTTCCAAAGCGCGCTAAGGAAGTAACACCCCTTCATTGCGCAATTGCGTCACCAGCGCGATCAACGGCAGTCCGATCAACGCTGTCGGATCGTCGCTGGCGACGTGTTCGATCAGCGCAATACCGAGCGCTTCGATTTTTGCGCTGCCTGCGCAGTCGTACGGCTGGTCGTGGCGCAGATAACGCTCAATTTGCAGATTATCGAGCACACGAAACCGGACTGTCGTGGGTATGTTGGCGGTCTGCAGATGACCGTTCATGGCATTGAGCAGGCACAGCGCCGTATGAAATACCACTGTGCGGCCGCTCATGGCGCACAGTTGTGCAACGGCGGCGGCGTGATGACCGGGCTTGCCCAGCACGACGCCATCCATGACTGCGACCTGATCAGAACCGATGATCAACGCTGTCGATTCATGTTCCGCCGCTTTCCGCGCCTTGGACTGCGCCAGTCGCAGCGCAGTGGCAGGTGGTGCTTCGCCGGCCAGCGGCTGTTCGTCAATATCCGGAGAAATCGCGGTAAAACGGATGTCCAGGCGCGACAGCAGTACTTTGCGGTAAGCCGACGACGAGGCGAGCACGATAGGCGGATGTGGATTCATTCGGTCATGCGCTCTAAGTATCTGAAACTGCGGGCATTCGGGTTCCGGCACTGTTGACGGAGCATGGCGAGCCATGTGAATGAGTCTCGCTAAGTGCTTGGATGAACAGGGATTTTGGCATCATTGTTTTTGACAGCAGAGACCGAAAATACTATCATGCGCCGGTTATGCCCGGACCCGCTGTAGATCACCGCATAGAGGATCCGTTTGCATTCGCGCGATCAGCGGGCCGGCACGAAGGCCGGATCCCGATTGCAACACTGGCCCGCGTGCAGGATCGTCTTGCCGGCAATAACGGCTCTGTTTCCTTCGTGGTGCGCGGTGATTGCGATGAACACGAACGTCCGTTGCTGGAACTGGAGATCGTCGGCAGCTTATGCCTGCAGTGCGGCCGTTGTCTGGGAGAGTTTGAGTTTCCGCTGGCTTTACGCACGCGTGTATTGCTGGCGCAGCCCGGTGGGGCACTCGGGGGCGATGAAGATCCGGACGCCCCGGAGTGGATAGAAGCAGGGCGTGATCTGGATGTGCAGGATTTGATTGAAGATGAAATAGTACTGAGCTTGCCGTTGTCGGTCAGGCATGCGCAGGGGAAATGCAGCGACGAAGCAGCGGGATCGAAGCGGATTGGAGCAGCGGATTCTCCGTTCACCAAGCTGGCCGACCTGTTGAAAACAGGTCGCAGGAAATCACAGTAATTTGTTTATCAGGAGATTGAAATGGCTGTTCAGCAAAACAAGAAATCCCCTTCCAAGCGGGGTATGCACCGCTCGCACGACGCTCTCGACAAGCCCACGCTTGCCGTCGAGCCGACTTCCGGCGAAGTGCATTTGCGTCACCACATCAGCCCTAACGGCTACTATCGCGGCAAGAAGGTCATCAAGACCAAGGGCGAGTAGTGCGGTTGAGCGATCGGGACATCCGGCGCGCGTGAAAATCGCCGGATCCTGAAGAGGAGGTTCGTTCACCATGGATGTGACCGTAGCCATCGATTGCATGGGCGGAGATCATGGCGCGCGCGTCACCGTGGCCGCGGCTGTCGAGTGGTCGCGACGCGATCCGCATTGCAATTTCGTGCTGGTCGGATTGCAGGACGCGATTCATGCGGAACTGCAGCGCGCCGGCGCGCCTGCCGGCGGCCAACTCCGCGTACAGCATGCGTCGGAAGTGGTGGCGATGAACGAGCCGCCGGCAAGCGCATTGCGCGGCAAAAAAGATTCCTCAATGCGGGTTGCCATTGACCTCGTCAAAAGCGGCGAGGCGCAGGCTTGCGTCAGCGCCGGCAACACCGGCGCGCTGATGGCAATTTCGCGTTTCGTGCTGAAGACGTTACCTGGCATCGATCGCCCGGCCATCGCCGGCATGCTGCCCACAATAAAAGGGCACACGCATGTGCTTGACCTCGGTGCCAACGTCGATTGCACGGCTGAACATCTGCTGCAGTTCGCCATCATGGGTGCGGAACTGGTGGCGTCCGTGGAGCGCAAGGAACGGCCTTCGGTCGGCCTGCTCAATATCGGTGAAGAAGATATCAAGGGCAACGAGGTCGTGAAGGGTGCTGCGGTGCTGTTGCGGGCCAGCGGACTTAATTTTTATGGCAACATCGAAGGCGACGACATCTATAAAGGCACCACTGACGTGGTGGTGTGCGACGGGTTCGTTGGCAACGTTGCGCTGAAAGCTTCCGAAGGGCTGGCGCAGATGTTCGCCACTTATCTGCGCGAAGAATTCGGCCGCAATCTGCTGACAAAGCTGGCTGGATTGCTGGCGATGCCCGTGCTCAATGCCTTCAAGAAGCGCGCCGATCACCGCCGCTATAATGGCGCCAGCCTGCTGGGACTGCGCGGCATAGTCATCAAGAGCCACGGTTCAGCCGATGTCTATGCATTCGGCTTTGCCATCGGACATGCAATCGACGAGGTGCGCAGCGGCGTATTGGCGCACATTACGGAACGTATGGCGGCACTGGAACGGAAAGCTGAAACGGCATGACTGGCATTTATTCGCGCATCATCGGTACCGGCAGTTATCTTCCTGAAAAAATCCTGACCAACAAGGAATTGTCCGCCACGGTCGATACGTCGGACGAATGGATACAGCAACGCACGGGTATTCGCCAGCGCCATATCGCCGCAGCCAGTGAGTCAACCAGTGATCTGGCGCTGCATGCATCGCGCCGCGCGCTGGAGATGGCGGGAATCGGACCGGAAAAACTGGATCTGATTATCGTGGCGACCACCACGCCGGACATGGTATTTCCGGGAACGGCGTGCATTTTGCAATCGAAATTGGGCGTGCGCGGCATGCCGGCATTCGATGTGCAGGCTGTTTGCAGCGGCTTCGTTTACGCGTTGGCTACAGCCGACCTGTATATGAAGTCGGGACAATATGAGCATGTGCTGGTGGTCGGCGCTGAAATTTATTCGCGCATACTTGACTGGCAGGATCGCGGTACTTGTGTGCTGTTCGGCGATGGCGCGGGTGCGGTGGTACTCAAACGCAGCAGTGAACCAGGCATTCTGGCAGCGCGGCTCCATGCCGACGGCAGTTATGCCGATATGCTGTCGGTGCCGGGCACGGTCGATGGCGGCAAAATCAGTGGCCGGCCGTTGTTGCAAATGGATGGGGGCGCAGTATTCAAATTTGCGGTGAAAGTTCTGGAGGAAGTCGCGCTTGAAGCACTCGATGCTGCAGGGTTGCAGAAATCGGATGTTGATTGGTTGATTCCGCATCAGGCCAACATTCGCATTATTCAGGCAACCGCAAAGAAACTGGGACTGTCCATGGAGCGTGTCATCGCAACAGTAGAT
>JANNHN010000519.1:0-3617 GCA_031404395.1 Betaproteobacteria bacterium | reverse complement strand
GCCGCTGGACGCCACGTTGACCACCACCGCATCGGCCGCGGCGACTGCGCGTTTGAAGGCGTCCACGGAACCGAGGTCGGGCGCCGCTGCGCCCTTGCGCAGCGCCAACCCCATGCGCGAACGACCCACGGTCATGCGCGTGCCGGCAACCACTTTCGCCTGTGCTACAAATTCTTCCATGGCCGACTGCGGCACGATTGCAATATCCGCAGCCTCTCCGGACAGTATGCGCTCGCGCACCGTCGGCGCGCCGATGAATTCAACCTGCACGCGATGCCCGGTGTTTTTTTCGAATTGCGCAGCTAGCTGCGTGATGCCACGCTTGACCGGGCCTGCGCCCAATATCTTGAGTGTTGCCATTGCTCACTTCTCCACGTTTGCCACGCCTGCGAATTGGTAACTGGTTAATCAAGTGATATGGGTGATTAAGTAATTTGGTGACTGGGTGAGCGGCCATGCGGTGTTTTGTCACTCAATCACCGAATTACCTAATCACCCAATCACCGGCTTTTTCAATCAGCCCGCGCGCCGGAATCCTTGATCACCTTCGCCCACTTCGGAATTTCAGCCTTGATGTGCGCGGCGAATTTCTCCGCCGTGCCGCCTTCAATAATGGCGCCCTGACTCACGAGAAATTTCATCACCAGCGGATCCTTGAGCACGGCGTTGACCTCGGTGTTGAGGCGGGTCGTCACCGCACGCGGCGTGCCGGCCACGGCGACCAGGCCATGCCAGGTCGAGGCCTCAAATCCCGGTGCGCCGGATTCCGCGACCGTCGGCAATTGCGGCATGGTGTCCATGCGCTTCAACGTCGTCACCGCCAGCGGCCGCAGACGGTTCGCCTGCAGGTAGGGTTGCACCGACAACGCGGTGGCAAACATGACCTGCGTGCGTCCGGATAGCGTTTCGGCCAACGCCGGACCTGCGCCTTTGAAAGGAATATGCACCATGTCGGTTTTGGTCATGCTCTTGAACAGTTCGGCCGCCAGATGCGCCGCGGCACCGCTGCCGGAAGAGGCGTAGTTCAACTGGCCGGGACGCGATTTCAGGTAATCCACCAGTTCTTTGACGCTTTTCGCCGGCACCGAAGGATGCACCACCAGGATGTTCGGCTGCGATGCGACCCACACCACCGGCAGCAGATCCTTCGCCGGATTGAAGGTCATGCGTTGATAGAGCGTGGCGTTGGCAGCCAGCACCGCATTATTGGCGATCATCAGCGTATAACCGTCGGGCCGGCTGGTGGCGACGATCTCACCGGCGACGTTACCGCCGGCGCCAGGCCGGTTGTCGAACACAAAAGGCTGGCCCATGCGCTCGCCGAGTTTGCCGCCGACCAGTCGCGACAGAATGTCGCTGGGACCGCCCGGCGTAAACGCGATGACCATGCGCACGGCTTTGGTCGGATAGTTTGCCGGATTGTCGGCGGCGCGAACTGCCGGGGCGACCACCAGCAACGCTGCGATAGCCGCAAGAATAAATCGAGACATGACTGCTTCCCTCTCATTGTTTTACGATTGCCCTGCAACCGGCCCGCCAGCTTAACGCCTGCACCCGTCGCTGACAATGTAATTGCCGCTGCATATTGGGCTGTCGCAGGCGCAGTGATATCCTATGCAAACTGCAAATACGCCGCGCGCGGCCACCGGTCGGCTGCACGTCGAACTGCCTGACGAACTTCATGACACCCCCGGCGTATTAACATCGCCAAAACATCTTTCAACGACTCTGCAGTGAGGAAATAATCCAATGAGCAAAACGCAACGCATCAAGGGCCTGCTCGCCCCGGTGGTGACGCCGTTCGACAAGGATCTCAATCCGGATCCCGCGCGCTTCATCGCGCATTGCAAATGGCTGATCTCGCAGGGCTCCGGCCTCGCCGCCTTCGGCACCAACAGCGAAGCCAACTCGCTCTCTTTTAACGAACGTATTGCGCTGCTGGATGCGCTGCTGGCGGCAGGCGTCGATCCCAAACGCATGATGCCGGGCACGGGCTGCTGCGCGCTGACCGATTCGGTGCGCCTGACCGAACACGCAGTGAAGGCCGGCTGCGCCGGCGTATTGATGCTGCCGCCGTTTTATTACAAGGGCGTCAGTGATGAAGGGCTGTACCGTAATTATTCCGAAATCATCGAGCGCGTCGGCGACGACCGGCTGCGCATTTACCTGTATCACATTCCGCCGGTCGCGGTGGTCGGCATCACGCCCAAGCTGGTCGAGCGGCTGCTGAAAAAATATCCCACCGCCATCGCCGGCATGAAGGACAGCTCGGGCGACTGGAACAACACCAAGGTGTTCCTCGACAATTTCGCCAAGAGCGGCTTTGACATGTTCGTCGGCAGCGAATCCTTCCTGCTCGCCAACATGAAGAACGGCGGCGCAGGCTGCATCTCGGCCACTGCCAACGTCAATCCGGCAGCCATCGACAAGCTTTATCGCGAATGGAAAAACGCCGATGCCGAAGCGCAGCAGAAGGCGCTTGATGTTGCACGCAACACTTTCGGCAAAAAATACCTGATGATCGCCGCACTGAAAGCCGGCATCGCGCAGTACAGCGGCGATGCGCAGTGGGTCAACGTGCGGCCGCCGCTGATCGAGTTGACCAAGGACGAGCGCGCCTCGCTCGCTGCGGAACTCAAGGCCATCCATTTCCAGATGCCGGGGCTGCCGGCGGCATAGCCGGAATTCATAAAATATATCAATAAAAACAACATCTTATATCATTCATGTCCGTCAACACTCCGACTGCCGGCGCGCCCCTGTGCGCGGGCCCTGACTGCAGTCCGCGCGCGCCAAAATTCAGGATGCCGGCGCTCGCCTGCGATACGCACGCGCATGTGCTGGGGCCGGCTGCGCAATACAACTACTCTCCGGCGCGCGTCTACACGCCGCCCGACTGCCTGCTGAAAGATTACCGGCACATGCTCGACACCCTGGGCGTTACGCGCGCGGTGCTGGTGCAACCCAGCGTTTACGGCACCGACAACGCGGCGATGCTCGATGTCATGAAAACCGATCCGCAACGCCTGCGCGGTGTGGCGGTGGTCGATCCGGCGATCAGCGATATGGAATTGAAAACTCTGAACGCTGCCGGCGTGCGCGGCGTGCGCCTCAACATCGTTGACGTCAAAGACCGCAAGCCCGGTTCGCTGCCGATGGATAGGCTAAGCCGGCTGGCGGCGCGCATCGCGCCCATGGGCTGGCACATGGAATTCCTGATGCACGCCGACGAGTTTCCGGACCTGGATCGCACGTTCGCCGATTTCCCGGTGCCCATCGTGCTGGGCCACCTGGGTTACATGAAAACAGCGCTGGGACTGCACGCACCGGGATTTCAGGCGCTGCTGCGCTTGATACAGACCGGCAAGGCGTGGGTCAAACTGACCGGACCGTATCGCATCTCCGGCACGCCGCTGCCGCATGCAGATACCGTTCCATTTGCGCACGCACTGCTGAAGGCGAACGCCGATCAGGTCATCTGGGGCACCGACTGGCCGCATGTGATGCACAAGGGCGCGACGCCCAATGATGGCGAACTGACCGACCTGCTGCTCGCCTGGGTGCCGGACGCCGCGCAGCGCGAGCGGGTGCTGGTCGATAACCCCGCCCGGCTGTAC
>JANNHN010000518.1:0-2776 GCA_031404395.1 Betaproteobacteria bacterium | reverse complement strand
ACCGGGGTTTTTCGACGCCGAAGAGCTGGCATTGCTGTTCGAATTGGCCGGCGATATCTCGTTTGCCCTGCAAACGATCGAGAAACAGGAAAAGCTCGATTACCTCGCCTACTACGATCCGCTGACGGGACTGCCCAACCGGACGCTGTTCATGGACCGGGCCGGCCAGCAGATGCGCGCGCGTAGCGGCGAACCGGTGATGGTTGCGCTGATACTGATCAACCTCGAGCGTTTCCGCAACATCAACGAAACCTACGGGCGCCACGGCGGTGACGAGCTGCTCAAGGTGGTCGCCCGCCGCCTTGAGGGTGCCTTCCAGAGCAAGGATTACCTCGCACGCATCGGCGCTGATGGTTTCGGCGTCATCATGCGCGGCATCGAAGACTCGGCAGATGTCTTGCACGCCATCGAGAACAGGATCTGGACTTGCTTCCAGGATCCTTTTGACCTCGTCGGCAAAGAACTGCGCGTGGCAGCCAGACTCGGTATCGCGATATTTCCGACCGACGGCACCGATGCCGACACGCTCTTCAAGAATGCCGAGGCGGCACTAAAGAAAGCAAAGGAATCGGGAGAGCGCTACCTGTTCTACGCAGCGGACATGAACGCGCACGCGGCGCAAGTCCTGTCCCTCGAAACCCGAATGCGCAAGGCGGTGGAGGCACAGGAATTCGTACTCCACTACCAGCCCAAGTACACGTTGGCGGACGGGAAAATCTGCGGACTGGAAGCATTGATCCGCTGGCAGGATCCGGCATCCGGGCTGGTGCCGCCCGGAAGCTTCATTCCGCTGCTCGAGGAAACCGGGCTCATCCTCAAAGTCGGCCAGTGGGCGCTCGAGAAGGCGCTGGCGCAGCACCGCGAGTGGACAGCGCGCGGTTGCGCCGTGCCGCGCATCGCCGTCAACGTCTCGGCCGTCCAGCTTCAACAAAAGAATTTTTCAGACGTGGTCATTGACGTCGTGCAGGAGCAAGGCGGCAACCCCGATGCGCTGGAACTCGAAGTCACCGAGAGCCTGCTGATGAAGGACGTCCAGGCCAGCATCCGTACGCTCTCGATCCTGAGCGAGCTGGGGATTTCCATCGCCATGGACGATTTCGGCACCGGCTATTCGTCGCTCGCCTATATCTCCCGGCTGCCGATCAACTCGATCAAGATCGACCGCTCGTTCGTCACTGCAATGACCAGCAGCCCCCAGGACATGGGCATTGTCACGACGATCATCGCCCTTGCCCACTCGATGCATCTGAAAGTAGTGGCGGAAGGCGTCGAAACCGAAGAGCAGTCGCAATTGCTGAAGCTGCTGAAGTGCGACGAGGCGCAAGGTTATCTCTTCAGCAAGCCCCTGCCTGCGCAGCAGATTGAGGCGCTGCTCCGCGCCGGTTACATACAATAAACTGAATCGCTCCCGGAAACCGGCGCGCGACCTTAATTGCCAACGTTGATTTCGATGTTGTCGATCAGCCGCGTCTTGCCCAGCCGCGCCGCGGCGAGCACCACCAGTTCGCGCTCGCCGTTGAGCGGCGGCCGCAGATCGGCCCGGCGACGCACCGCGACGTAATCCGGTTTCCAGCCGTTGTCGGCCAGCACCGACATGCCGTGCAGTTCGAGCCGCTGGTAGTCGTGCATGCCTGCGGCGAGTTCATCGCGCACTTCCTGCAGAGCCTTGTAGAGCCGCGGCGCTTCACGCCGCTCGTCGGGCGACAGATAACCGTTGCGCGAAGACAGCGCCAGGCCGTCGGGCGCACGCACCGTTTCCGCTGGAATGATTTCGATCGGCAGCGCGAACTGGCGCACCATGTCGCGCAGCACCAGATACTGCTGATAGTCTTTTTTGCCGAAAATCGCCGAGTGCGGCATCACCAGGTTGAACAGTTTGAGCACCACGGTCGCGACACCGCTGAAGTGGCCGGGCCGGTGCGCGCCCTCGAGTATGTGCTGCAGATCGGAAGGCTCGACGACATAGGTCTGCGGCTCCGGATAGATCGCCTTCTCGTCGGGCACAAACACCACATCGACGCCGGCGGCGCGCAGCTTGTCGCAATCGGCCTGCAACGTGCGCGGATAGCGGTCGAAATCATCGCGCGGGCCGAACTGCAGCCGGTTGACGAAAATGCTGACTACGGTGCACGCCGCGCGCGGTTTGGCCACGCGCATCAGCTCGATGTGACCTGCGTGCAGATTGCCCATGGTCGGCACGAACACGTTGTTCGGCTCGCGGCGCAGGCGCTCGCGCAGCTCAGATACGGAATGAATGACGTCCATGAAATTCAGTGCAGAATGCAAAGTGCAGAGTGATTATCGGAAGACCCGCGATCATACCGGAGACCGGCACATTTACTTTGCACTTTGCACTCATCACTAGAAGGAGTGTTCGCGGCCGGGAAACTTGCTTTCACGCACTTCCTTCACATACAGCGCCACCGCGTCCTGGATGGTGCCGCCGGGTTTCATGTAGTTCTTGACGAACTTGGCTTTCTTGCCGGGAAAGATGTCGAGCATGTCGTGCAGCACCAGCACCTGGCCGTGGCAGTCCACACCGGCGCCGATGCCGATGGTGGGCACCTTCGCCGCCGCAGTGACCTGGCTCGCCAGCGCCGCCGGGATGGCCTCCAGCACGATCATGCCGGCGCCCGCTTCTTCAAGTATCCGTGCGTCGTCGAGCAGGCGCTGCGCGTCGTCTTCCGCCCTGCCCTGCACCCGGTAGCCGCCCAACTGATGCACCGACTGCGGTGTCAGCCCGAGGTGACCGCACACCGGTATGCCACGCTCGGTC
>JANNHN010000517.1:0-3239 GCA_031404395.1 Betaproteobacteria bacterium | reverse complement strand
GGCGCCGCCGAATCGGTGAACGCGATCAAGGACAAGAAAATCGACGCTTTTTTCTGGGTGGGCGGGCTGCCGACTGCTGCGGTGACCGATCTGGCTTCCACGCCGGGAACCAAGCTCAAGCTGATCGATCACGCGAATCTGCTGCCGGCCATGACCAAGAAACATGGCAATATTTATATCACCGACGTCATTCCAAGAGCGACCTACGCTGGCATGACGGCCGACAATCAGGCAACTGCCGTGGCGAACCTGCTGGTGGCCAATGCCAGCATGAGCGACCAGGTGGTTTACAACATCGTCAAGACGATTTTCGACAAGCATCCTGATCTGGTCGCGGTGCATAAGGCGGCCACCGATATCACGATCGACAGGCAAAAAACCGATGCATCGCCGGCGCCGTGGCATCCGGGTGCGATCAGGTATTACAAGGAAAAAGGCCTGAAGTTCTGAGCCGCGCCGTGCAAACCAACCCCGTCCGGTTCAGGACGGGGTTTTTTGTTTCTGCTATCGCTGGCGCCGGCCGCATGATCCGGTCGAGCGTCTGCAACAAAAACGAAATTGGAAATTCGTGCCTGGGGGAGTAGATGTCCGAGAAAGCCGCCGCTGATCCTGCATTGGAAGCCAGCGCACTGGAAGTGACCGTGCTCAGCGAGGAGGCGCGCAAACGCGTCGAGGAACTGATCGAGGAGGAAGAGGGCGTACACAACCGCTATCGCGGCGTGCTGGCGGTGATGCTGACGCTGGCTGCCGTGGTGATGTCGCTGTTCCATCTTTATGCCGCATTGGAAATTGTTCCGGCATACCGGTTGCGTCCCATCCATGTCGCATTCGCGCTGGTGCTGGTGTTCCTGATGTTCCCGGCGGCGAAGCGTTTTCGCAACCGCCTGATGTGGTGGGACATTATTTGTGCAGTAGTGACCGTGGGCGTAATCGGCTACATCCTGTATTGGGGCGATCTGCTCGGCGACCGTGCGATCGTGCCGACCATGATCGACCAGATTATCGGTGTCGCGCTGATACTGCTGATCCTTGAGGGCAACCGCCGCAGTTCGACGTGGATACTGCCGTTCATAGTGAGCCTTTTTCTGGCCTATGCGCTGTTCGGAGAATATCTGCCGGCGCCGTGGACGCATAAAGGCTACGAGATTGCGCGCCTCACGGGTTCGCTGTACATGACGCTGGAAGGTATTTTCGGCGTTGCCGTGGATGTGTCTTCGACATTGATCATCCTGTTCACGATTTACGGCGCCTTCCTGCAGTATTCGGGGGCTGGCAAGTTTTTCATTGATTTCTCGTTCTCGGCGATGGGCGGCAAGCCGTCGAGCGCAGGCCGCGCGGTGGTGCTGTCCTCGTTTCTGCTCGGCGGCCCGTCGGGTTCCGGAGTGGCCACCACGGTGACTATCGGTGCGGTGGCTTATCCACTGCTCGCCAAGGCAGGCTACGACAAGGAAGCGGCGGGCGGGTTGCTCGCGGCCGGCGGGCTGGGCGCCATCATCTCGCCGCCGGTGCTGGGCGCGGCGGCGTTCCTGATTGCGGAGTTCCTGCGGATTTCGTACCTCGACGTCATTCTGATGGCGACGATCCCGACGCTGCTGTTCTACCTCGGCATCTTCGTCATGGTGGAGATCGACGCGCGCAAATTTGGCATGAAAACCGTTGCGCTGGAGAAACACCATCGTGCGGCGGCGCTGGCGCGGAAGTACTGGTTTCATTTTGTGTCGCTGATCGCCATCGTGGTGTTCATGATGCTCGGCTACTCGCCGGTGCTGTCCGTGTTCTATGCCACCCTCGTAACCGCGCTGCTGTCGTTTTTCCAGAGCGATTGCGCCATCATTCCCTACGACTGGTTCCGCGGACGCATGCCGTGGCTGAAGGGTTTCTGGGAGTCGGGTTTCATCAAGGCACTGGAGGGCGGGTCGGTGAGCGTACTCACCGTCGCGATGACCTGCGCGTCCGCGGGGATTATTGTCGGCGTGGTCACGCTGACCGGCCTGGGTCTCAAGTTCAGTTCCATTGTGCTCGACTACGCCGATTCCGGCGCACACGCGCTGGTCAACCTGTGGGCGCTGTTCGGGGTGGAGCGGACGCCGGCCCTGCTGCACGACATGAAGCTGCTGCTGACTGCGTTCTATACATCGCTGATCGTGTGGATCGTCGGGCTCGCGGTGCCGGTCACCGCGTCGTACATCATCTGTGCGGTGATTGCGGCGCCGGCGCTGATCAAGCTGGGCGTGCCGGACTTTGCGGCGCACATGTTCATTTTCTATTACGCGGTGTTGTCGGAGGTATCGCCGCCCACCGCGCTGTCGCCTTTCGCCGCCGCGGCGATTACCGGCGGCGGCCCGTATCGCACGACGATGCAGTGCTGGAAATACACCGCGCCGGCGTTCCTGGTGCCGTTCATGTTCGTGCTCGACCCGTCGGGCACCGGGCTGTTGCTTGGCGGCTCATTCAAGAATCTGGCGCAGGCGGACTGGGGCGCGGTGGCCGTCATCTCGGTCACGGCGATCATCGGTATTGTGGCACTGGCCGGCGGGTTGCAGGGCTGGCTGTTGCGCAAGACCAATATCGCCGAGCGCCTGATGCTGATCATCGCCGGCCTCGCGCTGATGTATCCGACGACCTTCTCCGACATCCTGGGTTTCGTGCTCTTTGCAGTGGTGGTGGCGCTGCAGAAACTGCGGGCGCCGGAGCCTGCGTCAGCGTGAAGCGCGAACGCACGGGCAATCGGGAAACGCGTTACACCACGCCGTTCGCGGTGCTGGGCATCACCACGGATGGCGCTGTGGTGACCGGCGTGCGTTACCTGCCGCGCAGCACGCAGCCAGTGGCGCCGCATGACCGCGTTGCCGAGCGCGCATGCCGTGAAATCGAACGTTATCTGGCGGATCCCGATTACCTTTTCAGGGTACCCTACCGTCTGGACGGCACACCGTTCCAGTGTCGGGTCTGGCGTGAGATCGAAAAACTTTGTCCAATAAAAACAACGAGTTACGGTGTAATTGCCGAGCATCTGCAGAGCAGTGCGCGAGCCGTGGGCGGCGCCTGTGGCGCCAATCCGGTGCCGCTGATCGTGCCCTGTCACCGCGTACTCGCGGCGCACGGACTGGGCGGATTCATGGGCGGCAAGGATGCATTTCCGCTGAGCGTCAAACGCTGGTTGCTGCGGCATGAAGGTCTTGTCAACGAACTCCATTGACGAATTCTGCGATGCGTTGTGGCTGGAGGACGGCCTCTCG
>JANNHN010000516.1:0-1849 GCA_031404395.1 Betaproteobacteria bacterium | reverse complement strand
CAATCAACCCGCGATCCTTCAGGTAGCGCATGAAACGCGCCTGATAAATCGCCATCAACGGGCCCAACCCCATGGACACCGTCGGGAATTGCCAGAAATCCGGCATCAGCCACGGATGCGGGTAGGACGACAGCCCTTTGCCATCGACTTCCTGGCGGAAATTGCTCAGTTGCTCTTCGGTAATTCGTCCTTCGAGGAAAGCGCGCGCATAAACCCCGGGTGCCGAATGGCCCTGAATGTAAACGAGGTCACCGCCGAACTTCTCGTTGGCCGCGCGGAAAAAATGATTGAAGCCGACGTCATACAGCGTTGCCGCCGAGGCAAAGCTAGCGATATGGCCGCCCAGCTCGGAAGATTCCTTGTTGGCGCGGATGACCGTGGCCATCGCGTTCCAGCGCACCAGCGAGCGGATCTTGTGTTCGAGTTCGGCATCCCCGGGGGAACGTTCTTCGCGCTCCGGCGGAATGGTGTTCATATACGCCGTATTGGCGTTATACGGAATATATGCCCCGGAGCGGCGCGCTTCGTTGACCAGCCGGTCCAGCAGAAAATTGGCGCGATCCGGACCTTCGCGCTCCAGCACCGATTGCAGCGCTTCAAGCCACTCGCGTGTTTCCTCGGGATCCAGATCGCTCCGGATGTCGTTCAAATCCATGGCCTTTACCTTTGTGGGGCAGTATGTTCGTAGTGGCTACTGCGCTCATGGCGCCTGAACCGCTGTCATTCGGGGGTGTCACGATTGTAACATCGCGCCCCGACCGCCCCGGCGCTGAATCCAGCCTCAGGAACCCGCATTCTCGCGGCAGCGCGACGGCAGATAACGGGGCTGCAGATCGCCGGGCGCGCAGCGCCAGATAATCTTGCCTCCGGCATCAAATGACGGCACCAGAATAAATGCGCGGCCCTCGACCGGCGGGGACTGCAGCGTGACGGTCAGCACGCCGGTTTTGGCGTCGATGGCGATGCTGCGCACCGCCGCCGGCAGCGGATCGGCATAGCCGGCTGCTGCCACATCAGCCGGCGCCACCCGGTTTTTTTCGACATACCCGCCTACCACCTTCGCAGCCGCCTCGGCGGCAGTGATTGCCGTGACAACCTTCGCGCGCGTCACATAGTCCTGATAGGCCGGAATCGCGATCGCCGCCAGTATCCCGATCACGGCGATCATCATGAACGCGGCCACGACGACAACAAGAACGACCACCGCCCCGCTGCTGTTCGACGACGGTATGTCATCGTTGAATTTGTGATCCCAATTCTCGTCGCTGGTACAGAGAAATACGATGCCTTCGATGAGGGCGATCAATCCCGGTATCAGGGTCCAGAACAGCAGCAGATAAAAAATTCCCCACCATTGTCCGAGATAAAACCGGTGTGCGCCCAAACCGCCGAGCAGGATTGCGAACAGGCCCGCAACCACCTTGCTCTTCTCGCGGCTGGTGCGGGGCTGCGCGGCGCCGCAGGCAGGACAGGCACGCGCGGTTTTGTGTACGGGTTTGCCGCAGCCGTGACAGGCTTTCATGTCAGACATGGTCGTTTCCCCCTGGTGCGGTGCAGCCGATGCAATCGGCCGGACACCGGCATGTTTACTCTAACTGATTCCGGCGCAGGCAGCGCGTAACGCGGCAGCTGGAACCGCTCTCGTCCTGACTGCTATTTTTATATTATATATTTAAAAACAAAGAGTTATGATGCAACGCTGAATGACGCTCAGCGCCCGGTGAACACTGCAGAGCGTTTGTCCAGAAACGCGCGCATGCCCTCGCGCTGATCCGCGCTGGCAAAAGACTGCGCGAACAACGCGGACTCCAGCGCACAACCCGCGGGCAGCGCCATATCCTGCCCGCGC
>JANNHN010000515.1:0-1607 GCA_031404395.1 Betaproteobacteria bacterium | reverse complement strand
TTCGAGCACTTTCATGCCGTTTTCCAGTGTCTCGGCGAAGCGCTCCTCTTCCTGCTTCAGCACCTGCATCACGCGATCCTGCGCTTTCGGCAACTCGGGATAGGCCGCGCCCATGGCTTTGGACAGGTCCGGCACCACTTTATGGAAAAACGGTTTGGTCTGACCCAGTTTGTAGCCGTGACGGATCGCCCGGCGAATGATCCGGCGCAACACGTAACCGCGACCCTCGTTGCCGGGAATCACGCCATCGACAATGAGAAAAGCGCAGGCGCGAATATGGTCGGCGATGACGTTCAGTGAATTGTTGACGAGATCTTTCGCGCCCGTTTCGCGCGCCGCCGCCTTGATCAGCATCTGGAACAGATCGATTTCGTAATTTGAATGCACGCCCTGCAGCACCGCGGCGATACGCTCCAGGCCCATGCCGGTATCGACTGAAGGCTTGGGCAGCGGATGCAAAACGTATTCATCGCCGCTTTTTTGCCGATCAAACTGCATGAACACCAGATTCCAGATTTCGATGTAGCGGTCGCCGTCGGCGTCCTTGGATCCTGGCGGGCCGCCCGGGATGCCCTCGCCGTGGTCGTAGAAAATCTCGCTGCACGGACCGCAGGGACCGGTGTCGGCCATTTGCCAGAAATTGTCGGATCCGCCGCCGGGTTTGTCGCCGATGCGCACGATGCGCGCAGCAGGCACGCCGATATCCTTCGCCCAGATATCGTAGGCCTCGTCATCCGTGTGATACACCGTCACCCACAATTTATCCTTCGGCAGTTTGTACACCGAAGTGAGCAGTTCCCACGCATAGTGAATGGCGTCACGCTTGAAATAATCGCCGAAGGAAAAATTGCCGAGCATCTCGAAAAACGTGTGATGGCGCGCGGTGTACCCGACGTTTTCAAGATCGTTATGCTTGCCCCCCGCGCGCAGGCTGCGCTGTGAAGTGGTGGCACGCTTGTAGGGACGGTTTTCCTGGCCGAGGAACACTTCTTTGAACTGCACCATGCCCGAATTGGTGAACAGCAACGTCGGATCGTTGCCCGGCACCAGCGGGCTGGACGCCACGATGGCGTGGCCCTTGGACTCGAAGTATTTCAGGAACTTGTCACGGATTTCTGCGGATTTCATACTGATGCGCCGATGAGATTACGTAAGGCGCAGATTTTAAACCAGTTTCCGGAAATCCCCGCATAACCTGCTGCACACCCGCTCCACCACAGGCCGCACATCAAAACCGCTTGCTCTCCTCCACCCGCAGACCCAGCGACTGACCGCCGATGATGGCCGTACTTTTGACCAAGCCGCGCACACCCACCGCATCATTGACTGCAGGCAACGCGCCCCGTGTCGAGACCGTGATCTCGCCGGTGTCGTCGCGCAGCGTATAGGCCTTCAGTTCAATCAGCGGCAGCTTGGCGATGCCCGTCACTTTGCCCTTCAACTTCACTTCCTTGCCCTCGAAACTGGCCGGCGCCGCAGTGATGTCCCTGATCGGCGTCACGCCGAAGGGCAGCGCATCGCAACCTGCGAGCAGCAGCACTGCCGCAGCGATACTGGCAGCACGCATGATATATAACCTGTTGGTTTTATTCATATTCTATTCCTTT
>JANNHN010000514.1:0-2147 GCA_031404395.1 Betaproteobacteria bacterium | reverse complement strand
ATGCTCACCATCGGCCAGTACCTGCAGCCGTCGGCGCATCATCTGCCGGTACTGCGCTATGTCGAACCGGCGATTTTCGACATGTACGCCGCGGAAGCGGAACGCATGGGCTTCAACCACGCCGCCAGCGGGCCGCTGGTGCGCTCGTCCTATCATGCCGACCAGCAGGCCCACGAGGCTGGCGTGGTTTAGGGCCTGTTAACAGGATGGGCAGGATTTATAGGATTAACGGCTAAAACCTTGGTTTGTTTCTTTCCTGTAAATCCTGCCCATCCTGTTTCGCCTGTACCGCCTTCAACTAAGTCTCTTTCAATTTCTCTTCCAGCAGCGCATGCAGTTTGGCGAAATCCGGTTCGCCGACGATGCGTTTGATGATCCTGCCCTGCCGGTCGATGATGAACGTCGTCGGCGTCAGCCTGACGTCGCCAAACGCCCTGGCCAGTTCGCCCATGGGGTCCAGCGCCACCTTGAACGGCAGTTTGTTTCTTGCGACGTAGGCCAGCACATGGTTCGGCGGGTCATGGCGCATCGCCACCGCAATGGTTTCAAAACCCCGCGCGCGGAATTTGTCGTAAGTAGCGGTAATCTGCGGCATCTCCCTGACGCAGACCACGCAATCGGTCGCCCAGAAATTCACCAGCACCACCTTGCCGCGCAGGTCTGCCGTGGCGATCTTCTCGCCCTCGATGGAGATGAACGTCACTGCGGGCGCCGCGGGTGCGGCCGTCAGCAACGCCGCCGCCGCGAAAGCCAGCACTGCTGCCGCAACCACGGCTAGAATGAGCCTGTGCTGCTGCAACATGCGGCCGACACTGAGTGAGGAGTTCCCGACATGACGCGTATTCTCGGAGTTCTGCTGGCCGTTGTCATCACGCCATTCATCAGCCTGCCGGCCGTCGCGGGTATTGCCGACATCTCCAACGCCGACGCCGCCAGCGGTTTGCGGCAGGCGCTGACCGACGGCTCCGCTGCGGCGGTAAAGCTGCTGGGCGCTGAAAACGGCTACTTCGCCAACCCCAAAGTCAAAATTCCGCTGCCGCCCAGCCTGCAGAAAATTGAAAGTGGTCTGCGGATGCTCGGCATGAAGAAAAAAGCCGATGAACTGGTGCTGTCGATGAATCGCGCCGCAGTAGCCGCGGCGCCCGAGGCATAACAGTTGCTGGTGGATGCCGTCAAAAAAATGTCGGTGCAGGACGCCAAGGCCATACTCACCGGCGGCGACACCGCGGCAACCGAATATTTCAAGCGCACCACGCAGGCGCAGCTGACGCAGCGTTTCCTGCCCATCGTCAAAAAAGCCACGGATCGCGTCGGCCTGGCCCAGCAATACAACAACCTCGCCGGTCAGGGCGTGCAGCTCGGACTGGTCAAGAAGGATGACGCGTCGATCGAAAGCTATGTCACGCGCAAAGCGCTCGACGGCCTGTATTTGATGATTGCCGAACAGGAAAAATCTTTCCGCACCAATCCGGTGGGCGCGGCAAGCGACATCGTCAAAAAAGTGTTCGGCGCGCTGCGCTGATCGTTGCAGCTACGCGACCGCGCAGACGAATTCCTCGAATTTGCCATTGGCCGTACGCGGCAGTTCAAGCGGGTAATACGCAAAGCGCAATTCGAACGGATAACCCAGCGCGGCGCGGATAACGGCGCCGAGCTCGCTCTCTTCCGCCGCAGTTAGCGCGCGGTCGCAGACCAGGCGCACTTCGATCGACTGCAGTGCCTGCTGGATCAACTGGTACTGGCGCACCGGCGCGATCTCGCGGAAACGGTGAAATCCAACCAGCGGCCAGTGCATGGTGCCGTCGGGCAGGCGCACCATGTTGCGCAAGCGCCCGGCTATACGCGCCAGTGTCGGCAGCGTACGCCCGCAGGCGCAGGGTTCGCCGACCATCGCGTAGTCACGCAACTCGTAGCGAATCAGCGGCATCGCATAGTTGTGCAGGCTGCTGATTACCAGCCGCCCGGTCTCGCCCGGCGCGCACGGTTTGCCCGCAGCATCCAGCACTTCGACCAGCACGCTTTCCGACATCACGTGATATTGCCCGCTGACGGGGCATTGCAGCGCGATGTAGCCCAGCTCCTGCGAGCTGTAAACGTCCTCGATATTCACACCCAGCGTATCGCGGCACGCTGCACGCAGGGCCGGC
>JANNHN010000513.1:0-3392 GCA_031404395.1 Betaproteobacteria bacterium | reverse complement strand
GGTCGGCAGCGGCTATACCTATCTGCAGGAATTTTTGCCGCACGTGGCGCAGGCCGTGGTGCGCGCGGGCTGGACGGATTTCGTTGGTCTCGGTCGCATGGTGCTGGCTTATCCCGAGTTACCGGCAGACGTATTGAGCGGTAAAGCCATGCAGCGCAAGCGCCTGTGCCGCACCTTCAGCGACTGCACCACCGCGCCGCGCCACGGCCTGGTGTCCGGCTGTTATCCGCTGGATACGCATTACAAGAAATCGCCGGAGATGGTGAAGGTGAATCAGATCAAGAAGGCGGCGAAGCTGTCCTGAGGCGCTGGCCGTGGAGCTTCTGTCGACAGTGTTTTGAATATAAACATTTGTTTATATTGAATTTTTTATTAATTGTGCCTGTCTTTATCGAAAGACGATGGTGTCAACTAAAATCGTTAACTAAATTTGGCAACTAAAAATGTCAACTAGACCGCACATTACGCCATGGAATACCAGACGCTCATAGAGGACTTCGCCCGGAGGACTCGCGATAACCTTCGGCAAATTCGGCAACTGCAAGCTTCCGGTGTCGAGGTCTACGAGGTTACGGCTTTGGTCAACTCTATGCTGGGGCTTCTGGTATTCCCACAGCAGAAGTACGTCGACTCCATCCCTGAAACGCCGATCGATGAGCTATCGCGGCAAGGGTGGCCTATTCCAACGATCGTGGGAAGCTTTTCACAGGTTCATAATCTTCGTCAGTTGGTTCGCTACCTGCGGAATGCAATCTCGCACTTCAATGTTGAGTTCTTCGCGGACGGCTCCGGGCGACTGGCAGGGCTGGTCGTATGGAATGTTGACCCGCGGTCGAACAAAACTACGTGGAAAGCACGTCTGACCGTCGACGATCTGGACAAGATCGCACATCGGTTTATAGCGCTTGTGCTACGTGAGGGTGAAAATGTGGTCTAACAACGCGTTGCAGGCGCCGCGAGAAAGCCGCGCGCCTGAACGCGGACGTTGAGGTTGTAGAAAAAGTCCTCACATACAGCTTCCCGAAATTTCTGCCAAAAAAATGTTTGCCGAAAGACCTAAAGATTGACGATGACCACAAGTGAGGTGAGCCATGACGGCTAACCATACGCTCGAGCGGAGTGCCCGTCAGCGGCGCTGCCGAGTGCCCTCGCCGCTGTGCTCCTCGGCACCCACTCAACGCGCACGTTGAGCAGCAACATTTCTGGCTGTCTTTGACCGCCCGGCCGTAGGGCAGTATTCTTTGCACATGAAAGTTAGCGAGGTGCTACGGATGCTCGGCAACGACGGTTGGTACTTGGTTGGCACGCGGGGCAGCCATCGCCAATTTAAGCATTCGATCAAGTCTGGCCGGGTGACTGTGCCAGGTAAGCCGAGTGATGATTTGGCCCCGGGCACCTTGAACAGCATCCTGAAGCAGTCCGGTCTAAAAAAATGAGGTATTGACCATGCGCTACGCAATCGTGATCGAAAAAGCAGATAACAACTACTCGGCGTATGTTCCCGATCTACCCGGTTGCGTTTCTACTGGTGCAACTGTCGAAGAAGCCGAAAAGTCCATTCGCGAGGCCATTGCGTTTCACCTGGACGGAATGCGCGAAGACGGGACGCCAATTCCCCCGGCATCAAGTCATGTTGAGTATGTCGAGGTTGTTGCTTAACCCTTTGCTGCTGCGGACGCGCCACCAGTACCTATCCAACGCGATCGTCGTCAATACCTGCCGCAGAGCAACACGTTAACAACGCTGTCGAATAGCGCGCTCAGGAAATCCCGTGCAGCGCCAGCAGCGTCTTCATCCGCTGAATCGCCAAGTCGGGTTTCAATAACAGCCCCGCACCATCCGCCAGCCGGAACAGTTCCGCCAGATGCGGCAGCGACCGCGCGCTTTGCTGGCCGCCGACCATGGTGAAATGGTTCTGGTGGCCGTTCAGCCAGGCCATGAACACCACGCCCGTCTTGTAATGCCAAGTCGGCGCCTGAAACATGTGGCGTGACAGCGGCACGGTGGGCGCGAGGATGGCGTCAAATTTTTTGTGGTCGCCTTGCGCGAGGGCGAGCAGTGCCGCGCTGGCTGCCGGTGCGATGGCGTCGAAGATGCCGAGCAGGGCGTCGCTGTGCTGGTGGTTCGGGTGTTCGCCTTTACCGTCGCCGGCGATCAGCGGCGCGAAGTTGAAATCATCACCCGTGTACATGCGCACGCCCGGCGGCAGGCGCCGGCGCATCGCGATTTCGATGCTGTCGTCGAGCAGTGAGATCTTGATGCCGTCCACTTTCGCGGCGTGCGCGGCGATGACGCCGAGCGCGGTGTCCACGGCGGTTTTCGGGTCGGCGCTGCCCCAGTAGTTTTTCAGCGCCGGGTCGAAGGCGTCGCCCAGCCAGTGGATGATGACCGGCGCGCGCGCCTGGCGCAGGATGCGGTCGTACACCTTTTCGTAATCAGCGGGGCTGCGCGCGATGCGTGCGAGTTCGCGGCTGGCCATGACGATCAAGCGTCCACCGAATCCTTCGATCGCAGCCATCTGTTCTTCGTAGGCGCGGATGACATCATCCAGCGTGCGCGCAGCGTCGGGCACCAGTTGATCGGTGCCGCAGCCGGAGGCGAGCAATGCGCCGGGGAATTCTTTGGCTGCGGTGATCGAATGACGGATCAGTTCCAGCGATTGCGCCCAGTCCATGCCCATGCCGCGCTGCGCGGTATCCATGGCTTCGGCGACGCCCAGGCCCGTGCGCCACAGGTGCCGGCGGTACGCGATGGTGGCGTCCCAGTCCACTGCGCAATCCAGCCAGGGATTAATAGTGGCGAGCGGATCGGCCACGACATGCGCAGCGGAATAGGCGACACGGGTGAGCTCCGCCGGCGAGGTCGCGGTCACAAATTGCCGCGGGCCGTGCAGCCGGTAGCTTTCCATCCGGCCGTTGCCGATCGGGAGTTTGATCGTGAGGTCTGCGCTGCCGTCCATCGCGGGCTCTGTGCAGTGAAGGATGCCGCGATTATACGACCCGGCAAAAGAACCGCCCCGCGCCGGCTCACTGCCTGCGCGGGGCCGGTGGGGTTACGCTGCGCTAGCGCAGGGGGATATACAGGTTCGGCAGTACCACGTGGATGCCTGCCGACGGCCTGTAAACGGGCGCATAGGCCGGCGCGTAGTACACAGGCTCCGGCTGATACGCGTAGTAGTGATGCACATCCCTGCGCACCACATACTGCGGCGGCCCGTAGTGCTTGTAGGCATGTTTTTGATGCTTCCAGTGGCGCCGGTCGTGGCCGCGGTCATGATCGTCGTCGCGGTCGCGGTCGCGGCCCGCGAACGCCGGGGTCGTGGCGAGCAGCGCTGCCGATAACAATGCACCTGTCAGAAGTTTCATGGTGGTTCTCCTTTGCGGAAAGCCGGC
>JANNHN010000512.1:0-2978 GCA_031404395.1 Betaproteobacteria bacterium | reverse complement strand
CGCCGCGCGCCCGCGCCGGAAAGCTCTTCTTTCACTACCTGACGCACCGCCTCGAGCATCGAGCGTTGATGGATATGGGTGAGCAGCGCCTCGTTGATCAAGGACTGATAGTTTCCACCACCCGCGCGCTCGACTACGGCGCGAAAGTAATCGAGCACGTTGTTGTCCAAACGGATTGAAATCTTCGTTTTCCCCGGTTCCTGCTTCACGACCGGGCCACGCTTCGCGCGCGAAAAATCAATGTCGCGGTAAGGTTCAGCGGCGGTGGTTCTCATATTGTGTCCTTTGAGTCTTGTTGGCCTTCCAAGCCGATATCAGGCGCGAGATGTCGGGTTCGCGATACGTATAGACGACCACGAGCAGGTGACCCACTGCGTCCGCACCCAAGGTGACAAAACGCTGCTCACCCTCGGCATCGGGGTCTTCGCGGGTGAGCGCAAACTCGTCTTCAAGAACTAAGACCGCGTCGGCAAAGCTTACGCCGTGTGCCTTGAGATTGGCTTCGGCTTTGTCAGGATCCCACACGTATCGCACCCACCAACTGTATAGACATTTGTATGCCGACGCAAGTTCCCAGTTTGGCGAGGCTTAACGTTTGACATGAGCGGCCCGCGGAGGCCGCAGGCCGGAGTGGGTCCGCTCGATGGAAGGGTTGTGCGTCTTCGCACGCTCCATGACTCAGACCCTTTGGTGGAAGGCGGAAAAGTGATTCGCAAGGTGCATTGCATGCGCCTGCTCATACTCTGCTTTGCTCAACTCGCCATACGCGAAATGTGGTCGAAGTGGTTCCGTCCATTGCGTAAAGGCCAGCGCGGCTTGCTTCAAACGGCCCGCAGCCGCTGCCGCATCGTTGCTTGCCTCAAGCAACGGAGCACCTGGAATCGGTTCGCCGAGGTCGTGCGTCATTCGCCCGCGCCAGGAGAACACCTTGAATGCGGCCGCACCAACGGTGCGTTGGAACGCCTGAGCCTTTGCCTGTGGGAAGCCGATCATTGAGTATTCGACGCTCTGGGCGCAATGGTTCACCGTCTGTGTCCAGTTCCATGCCGTTGCAGGTTGCAGCGCTTCGGCCTGTGTTAGGCGGTCCAGTTCGCGCAGCGCTTCATCTAGCGACTTGAAGGTCAACCGACGATCATTCATTGGAGCCTCCGAACACCCTGATGTGGTTGCTGCGAGCAAGCCGGCAGGAACCGCTCCGGCGGTGAGGATGAGAATGCGCCTACGGGAAGAAGCATGGGGTGATCTCACTTCGCGTACTCCATTCAGTGGCGAGCCGGGATACTGTAAGACGCCCAACTAGAAATAGAAGCCCTAAAAGGTGGTTGCAAAACCTCCTTTGAATTATGCGCCCGTCTGATTTACCAAACAAATCATTTACTTACATGCGAATCGGCCGCCCCGTGCGATCTGGATCATTGCCGAAGAGCAAAAAATAATAAATAAAAGCAACCGGTTACATGATTAAAGCCGTGAAGGCCTAGAACTCAATCCCCACGTTGATCGAGTAGAACCGCTGCCGCCCGCCGCCGCCCGCAGGGGTGGTGAATTCCTCGCTGCGTTTAATGCGCGTCACCGACACGCGCAGGGTTTCGATGCGCATCGAGACGCCGGTGGTGAAGTCGTACACCGCGTCGCGGCGCGCTGCACCGGGCCCGCCGCGGAACAGCGAGCCGTCGAGAAAAATGTTGTGAGCAATCAGCCGGCCGTCAACGCCGGCGAAGACAAACCACTCGTACGGCTGGCGCGCGCCACCTTCCTGTTCCTGGCGAGTGTTTTTCAGCATGGCGCCGCCGGGCTCGATGCCGTCGGGGCCGAAGCCGGTCATGTTTTTCCCTGCGCGCACGATGCCGCCGATGCGCGCCAGCGTCATCACCGTGCCGAGCGTCGCGCCGATGTGCGGCACGAATTGCACGCCGCTGCGCTCGCCGTAGCGCCGCTTGTGCAGGTAAGTCAGTAAAAAACCGAGCTCGCCGCGAAGCTGGTTGCCCCAGCCTTTGGGCTCGGGCGCATCGACAACATGGTCATGCCAGAAAGTCTGCGACTGCCTGCCCAACGCCGGCGGACCGGCAAAGCCCAGGTCAAATTCAACGGTGTGCAGCCGGTCGTCTTTGACGCTTTGCGCGACTGCGCCCACGTACAGCCACGCCGCCCACGGCCGATCATTGGGCTGCGGCGCGGCGATGGTGATGTCACGCGGCGTGTAGAGGTTCTGCCCGATGAACAGGCCGAAGTGATTGCTGGCGCCGTCGGTGATGGCGTCGAGCAGCGCATTGGGCGGGCGCGTGAACAACCCGCTGATACGCTCCGCCGGAATGCCGCCGCCGATCTTGATGCCGTTGGTGTAATAGCGATCGGTGCCGCCCAGGGAATCGTTTTCGATGAACACCTGGATTTCGCTGCCGGCGGGATCTTTCAGCAATCCGAACGGCCCCCCAGCCGGTGCCGCCGCGCCCGCGGTCGTGGCCAAAAACGCCAGAGCAATGGGCAGAATCCAGTGCAAAGGTAAGCGCACACCAACTAATAAATTATTGTTATAAATCAATGTATTACTTGTTATTTTTGATATTCTTAAAAACGGCGCCGGGCTTTGCCCCTCACCCTAGCCCTCTGCTCCGCGGCAAGTGTTCCCTTGTCCCCGCAAAGCGGGGAGAGGGAATAACCCGCCGGGTTTTCCCCTCACCAATCACCAATCACCAAATCACCATTCACAGCCCTCAATAGCTCGTCGGCCAGTTGCGCAGCAAATGTTGTCCGACGCCGTTTTTCATGCCGCTGCGGTGAATTGCCATGGTGCGGATCAGCCAGTCGCGGGTATCGCGCGGGTCGATCACATGCTGCGCTTCATACAGTTCGGCAAGACCCCACGCCGAGGTATCGCGCTCGACCTCAGCTTTGAGTTTGGCAAATTTTTCCGGGTCGTCCTGCTGCTTGATGCCGTAGAGCACGTTGACCGATACCGCGGGATCCATGAAGCCCAG
>JANNHN010000511.1:0-4981 GCA_031404395.1 Betaproteobacteria bacterium | reverse complement strand
CGATTTCTTCGCGGAGGCGTGCGACGCGCTCCCGCAACGCACGCTGCGTCATGCAAACAGCCGCTGCGCCCGTTCGCTGCCGGCGGGAATTCCGTGCGCCGCCATTGCCGCATGGATGCCCTGCAACTGGGCGCGGATGCGTGCGATGCCCTCGTCCTGCAGCGGCACGCGATTGTCATCGACCACGAACCCGCCCAGCGCTTCGGCCAGTTCCCGACCGGCTTGCGCCATCCGGTCAAACGCAGCCTCGCCGCCGGCGACACTGGGCACATCAAGCAACAGCGTCAATCCCGGGGTCTGCATGGTCGCAAGGCGATCCGCGGAAAACCCTTCCGGCTCATGATTTTCCATCGTGAACAGTGTACGACCGTTTTCATCGCACCAGTGGAACAGTCCATCCGGCTCGAGCCTGAATCCGGCCGTCGCAGCAGCCGCTGCAATCTGCTCGCCGGGGAAAGCGCCGCCCGACTGTGCAACGACATTCAATCCAATCGCCACATCGACTTCGCCGCACACCGCATCGAGCTGTCGCGCGTCCTCAACAGCATTTGCCGCTTCATCCATCACCACCTCGGCACCATGCAACGCCGCCCAGACCCGCAGTGCATCGCAGAATCCGTTCATCTGGGGTGCATGCACCGGCCCGCTGCGATTGACCAATTGCAGCGCCGCCTGCAAGCGGCGGTAACCACCCTGACCGTCGCGACCGATCACGTGCCAGCCGTTGGCTGCATCCCATCCCAGCAAGCGCGCCGGCTTGCCGAAAGTCGCCATACGCGACAACAGCTCACGCAATGCCGCCTCGTCTGCCGGCGCCGCCAGTTCGATATCGGCAATGAATTCAATGATGGCATCAGCCCCGTCCTGCACTTGCTTCTGCCCCTGGCTGTCAACCGCGCTGTCGCCCCCATCTACCCCTACTCCGGCGCCCAGTCGCGGCTCTATGCGCGGTCCCGTCTGCGCCGGCGCATCCAGCAGCACGTCGTTGCGCTCGCCTTCAAACGCGCGCTCCAGGCGCCGCTGCAGCTTGCGTTCCTGCCAGATGTTATGAATGTAAACCGCGGCGACGACGAGGGCGCCGATGGCTGCGAGGGCGATCTGCAGGTCGCTCATCGGGACGCCGCTCAGGCCGCCTCTTCCGTCAACTTCATCGCCTCATCGATATCCACTGCCACCACCCGGGACACGCCCGGCTCCTGCATCGTGATACCCAGCAACTGATTGGCGATTTCCATGGTGATCTTGTTGTGGCTGATGAATACGAATTGTGAGTGCTCGGACATTTTCCTGACGAGTTCACAGAAACGGCCCGTGTTGTGATCATCCAGCGGCGCATCAACCTCGTCCAGCATGCAAAAAGGCGCCGGATTGAGCTGGAATATCGAAAACACCAGGGCCATCGCCGTCAGCGCCTTTTCGCCGCCCGATAACAAGTGGATCGAACTGTTTTTCTTGCCCGGCGGCTGCGCAATGACCTGCACGCCGCAGTCAAGAATTTCCTCACCGGTCAGCAGCAGCTTGGCATTGCCGCCGCCGAACAACGCCGGGAACATTTTCGCAAAATGCTTGTTGACCTCGTCAAACGTCCTCTGCAGGCGCTCACGCGTTTCGCGATCGATCCGGCGTATGGCGTCCTCCAGCGTGGCCATCGCTGCCGTCAGGTCCGCATGCTGTGCATCGAGATAGATCTTGCGTTCGCGCGCCGCCTCCAGTTCCTCCAGCGCGGCGAGATTGACGGCGCCGAGACTCTTGATTTCCTCGTTCAGTCGGTTGATTTCGGACTGCAGCGACCCGGAGCGCGTGCCCTTCTCGAGTTGCTGCGCCAGTGCAGCCTCGTCGGCGCCGGCTTCCGCCAACTGCTGCGCGTACTGCTCCTCGTTGATGCGCGCTTCCTGCTCCTTCAACCGTACTTCACCGATACGGTCGCGCAGCGGATTGAGTTTCTGTTCCGCACCCATGCGCTCCTGCTCGACAGCTTTCAATTGCACCTCGGTCGCATCCAGCGCATCGCGGGCCCGGGCCAGCGCCTGCTCACGAGTGGTGCGCACCGTCAGCAGTTGCTGCAACTGGGTCTGCCAGGATGTCTCGTCGAGCCGCGACAAGGACTCCTGCTCGGCGAGCAGCGTCTCGCGCAAGCGCTCGATACTTCCGGTCGTCGCTGCGATGCTGCGCTCGATTTCTTCAATCTTGTTCAGGGAAGTTTTCGCCTGATATACCGCCTCCTGCAGATCGCGGTCGGCTTTTTGCACGCTCTCGCGCTGCATATCGAGCACCAACTGTGCCCGCTGGTACAGTTCCAGCGCCAGTTCCAGTTCGCGCGCGTGGTCGCCGGCCTCATCGCCGAAGCGCGACAGGTTGGCGGCAGCTTCTTCACGATGCCTGGTCTCGGCCTGGATATGCCCGGCAATCTCGGCAAGCTCGGCGGCAATTTGCTCACCGCGCTGCGTCAGGCGTTGTGTCTGCTCCGTCAAACGAGCACTCTCGACCTGCAGCGCGTGTTGTTGCTGCTGCAAGGCCGCCACTTCCACCCGCAACGCGCTCACTGCGGTTTTTTCCGTGACGATGCGTGCAGCCTGTCCGTCCACAACCGCGCGTAACGCTTCGAGCGTACCCTTCTTTCCCTCCGCCTCGCCGGTCAGCGCCTCGATTTCGCGCTGGCGCGACAGGACGCCGTGCAGTTCCGAATCCGGCGCATGAAACGTCAGGCTGTGCCGGGTAAACAGATAACCGTCGCGCGACACCAGCACGGAACCGGGCGCGAGCTGTGCACGCAACGCCAGCCCTGCTGCCAGACTCTCGATCACAAACGCGCCATGCAGCCAGTCAGCAAGCACCGACGCCAGCCTGGAATCACGACAGGTCACAAATCGTGACAACGGCTGCGCGCGCGCCGGCATCGGCGCAGCAGCCGGGCTTTCACCGGCGGATCCGACCTCCGCTACCGTGAATTTGCCCGGGGGCGCATTGCCGGACCAATTGCCGCACGCTTCCAGACCATCGAGCGTGACGGCGTTCAGCCGCTCGCGCAGCACCGCCTCCAGCGCATCTTCGTAACCCGGCTCGATGGCAATGCCCTGCCACAGCCGCGCTTTGCCGTCGAGACCGCGTGCCGCAGTCCACTCGTCCATGCCGCTGCCGTGCGCGAGCTTGTCCTGCAACTGCCGCAACGCATCGACGCGCGCTGCCATGGCCGTCATGGCCTGAACCGCGTTGTCGAGACCGGCAGTCTGCTCCTCCAGCGTCGCCTCCAACCGGGGCAAAGCCTGCTCCTTGTCGGCCAGCGCCGCACGTCGGCCGTTTAACTCCGTCTCGATACCGGCGATTCGCGCGCGCAGGGTATCCAGCGCATCCGTATCCGGTTTCTCCAGATTGTTCAGCTCTTCATGCAGCCGCTCGTTGCGCAACGCCAGCCCCTCGATCACCCGCGTCGCATGATCCAGCTTGGTCTGCTCAACCTGCCGCGATTGTTCGGCGCGGCCCACCGCCTGCTGCAATTCGTCGCGACGGGTGCTGGTCGCCCGCCAGGCGCCCTCGGCGACCGGCAGTTTGGCGCGCTCTCCGGCAATACCGGCTTCGCAGTCCGCCACACGGGACTCTGCCTGCGTATGCTGCGCCTGCCACTCGGCGAGACTGGTCCTGGATAACGCCAGGCCGGACTCCGCAGCAGAGATCTGGTTGTTCAAGCTGCCGATTTGCTGTTCGACGCGACTGCGGTTCTCGCGGATATGCGTAATCTGCTGTTCCAGGCGCGCAATCTCGGCGTTGGTTTCGTACAACGCCCCCTGCGCCGCGTGCACTTCGTCACCGGAACGGTAGTGCTGGTTGCGCAACTCCTCGAGTCGCCGCTCCGCATCACGCAATTTGGCGGTTTCCGCTTCCAGTTCAGTACCCAGACGCTCAATTTCCCGCGCATGGCGGTTGCGGGTCGCTGCCGCCTCCTGTCGCCGCACAAACCACAGCAGCTGCTGCGTGCCCGTCAGCTCGGTTTGCAGCGCGTGATAGCGGGTCGCCACCTCGGCCTGTCCCTGCAAATGCGTAAGCTGCTTGTCGAGTTCCAGACAGATGTCATCCACACGCGCCAGATTCTCGCGGGTGTCGCGCAATCGCAACTCGGTCTCGCGCCGACGCTCGCGGTATTTGGACACGCCGGCGGCTTCCTCCAGGAACACGCGCAAATCCTCCGGCTTGGCCTCGATGACCCGCGAAATCATGCCCTGCTCGATGATGGCGTAGGCGCGACTGCCCAGACCGGTGCCGAGAAAGATGTCGGCGATGTCGCGACGACGCACGTGTATGTTGTTGATGTAGTAGGCCGAATCGCCGTCGCGCTCCAGTATGCGCTTGACCGAGATTTCGGCATAACTCGACCACTGACCTGCTGCCTTGCCCAGACTGTTGTCGAACACCAGTTCGACACTCGCGCGATTGGCCGGATTGCGGTTGCCGGAGCCGTTGAACAGCACGTCCTGCATGGTCGCGCCGCGCAAGTGTTTGGCAGAGGTCTCGCCCAATACCCAGCGGACGGCGTCAATGATGTTGGATTTACCGCAGCCGTTGGGCCCGACGACACCGATCAGTTGGCCGGGCACGGGGATATGCGTGGGATCGACGAAGGACTTGAAACCGGCGAGATTGATTTGCTTGAGGCGCAAGGTGCTGTTCTGCCACGAAAAGTTTAATTACTGGGGCCAAACGCGTAGAATTCAGCGCGCATTTTAACTGAATTGACTCATCGAATAGATACAGAGAATAGATACAGTCCGCTCATGCCTACGCAGCCTTCCCGCAAACTTGACACCTTTCCGAATCCGGCGCCGGCGCGCAATTTCCGGATTCACATGGAAATACCGGAGTTTACGTGCTTGTGCCCGAAAACCGGGCAACCGGATTTCGCCACCCTGATCCTCGATTACGTGCCCGACCGGCGCTGCGTCGAACTCAAGAGTCTCAAACTCTACATCTGGTCGTTCCGCAACGAAGG
>JANNHN010000510.1:0-2547 GCA_031404395.1 Betaproteobacteria bacterium | reverse complement strand
TTCACTCCCCGCGGTAATGGCCTGATGCAGCGATTCACCACGAAGAAGATCAAGGAGGATGGCGGCAAGCAGCACACCCCATTTTTTCATGGCCTGGCCGCCATGGGTGAGGGCGAGATGTTGCAGGGAAATCTCCTTTGCCCCAACGCTGAACCCAGTGCAAAGTAGTAGAGTGTAGAGTGGAAAACCCCGGGTATTTGCAGCGGTCGCGCGTTGGGGTTCGCAAGCTCACCCCAACCTACTCACTGCACCTCGACATTCAAATCGAGACCAGACCAAATCGCTCGTTTCCACATTTCGATCATCAACTGATAACTGGCCCTCGTGAAAACGTTGGGACACTACTGACCGATTACCGTTCTTCAGGGCGTGACAATGACCTTGCCGAAGACTTCCCGATTCTCGATCAGCTTCAAGCCCTCGGCGGCGCGTTCCAGCGGCAGCACTTCATCGATCACCGGCTTGATTTTGCCCTGCTGGATGAGTTCCATCAGCGCCTGCAGGTTGTCGTCGTAAAAACTGTTGGAGCCGATGATGCTCAACTCGAAACTCCACACATAACGCAAATCTTCTTTCGGATCGTAGCCGGCGGTGGCGCCGCAGACCAGGATCTTGCCGCCGCGCCTGACGCATTTCAGCGACGGCGCCCAGGTATCGCCGCCGGTGAAGTTGATGACCACATCGACGCCACCCTCGTAATTGCGGCGCTGCGGTTTGCCGAATTTCTCGACGGCCCATTTGGAGAAGTCCGTCTCCTTGTAATTGATGACGTGATCGGCGCCCAGATCCTGCAGGCGCTTGATCTTGTCGGCGCTGGAGGCGCAGGCAATGACTTCGGCGCCGAGCATTTTGGCGAGCAGCACGCAGCCGGTGCCGACTCCACCGCTGGCGCCCAGCACCAGCACCTTGTCGCCTTTTTTGATGGTGTTGTGGGTGATGATCATGCGATGCGCGGTGCCGTAGGCCACGGGCAGCGAAGCGGCCTGCTCGAAGGTGACGCTGTCGGGCATGCGGATCAACTGGTCGGCGGCTACCAGGCATTTTTCAGCGAGACCGCCGTGCATCATTTCACCCATCAGTCCCTTTTTCTTGTTCAGCGGATTGACCAGCACGCGGTCGTCTTTTTTCCATCCGGTCACGCCAGCACCGGTTTCAAGGATTTCGCCCGCAATATCGAGGCCGATGATCATCGGAAACGGCACTTTGATGCCGGGCATGCCGCGCACGGTGAACACATCGTGGTAATTGAACGAGGTGGCGTGGACACGGATCACCACGTGGCCATCGGTGACCAGCGGATCCGGAAAATCCGGCACGTATTCCAGACTGTCGAGTTCGCCATGACCGCGTAATACCACTGCTCGCATTGTTGTTCTCCAGGAGAGGGTGCGGGAAACCGTTCGCGGAAGGGGGCGGACGTCGCGCGGGAAATACCGTAATTATGAGCAATTTTTCTCCACCGCGCTCCATTTGCGTCACACAAGCCCGCATGGTGAAAGCGCGCCTTGCGCCGGTGCGCGGCAGTGCAGACAATCGGAGATCACCTGTCCATGCATCATCACCCACTGAAAATGCTGTTGTGAACCACACCATCGCCTTGCCCGGCCCCTGGGTCGTTGTTGCCGTCGCCACCGTGGCGCAGATGGTGGTGGCGATGTCCAACATCCTGTTGCCGACGATTGCGCCAAAACTGGCTGAATCTCTCGGCGTCAGTGCGATTCTGATCGGCTATCAGGTGAGCCTGACTTTCGGGGTGGCGACACTGGCGACGATGTTCGGCGGCAATGCGGTATTGCGCTTCGGTGCGGCGCGCACCACGCAACTGGCCATTCTGTGCTGCGGTCTGGGCATGGCGCTGTTTGCGTTTCCGTCTGTCGCGGCGATTGCGCTGGGTTCGGTGTTCGTCGGCGTCGGCATGGGATTGATCAATCCTGCTTCAGCCCACATGCTGGTCACCTACACGCCGCCGGCCCGGCGCAACCTCATGTTCTCGATCAAGCAGACCGGCGTGCCGGTGGGCGGCGTCATCACCGGTCTGACTGCGCCGGCGATTGCAGTGCATGCCGGGTATCGCTGGTCGCTGGTGATGGTGGGTGTGTTGATCGTGGTGCTGTTGCTGGTCGTGCAGCGCTACCGCGCGCAATGGGATTCCGACCGCCGCACGCAGGATCAGGATGATCATCGCAAAGCGGCGTTCGGCGGCGTGCCGCTGGTGTGGCGTGATCAGTCGTTGCGCTGGATTTCCCTGGTGGCGATGATTTTCTCCGGCATCCAGCGCTGCGTGCTGAGTTTTACCGTGATCTATCTGGTCGTTGAAGGCGCGTTCGGGCTGGTGGAAGCCGGTGTCATGTTGTCGTTGATTCAGGTCGGCGGTTCGGCGTCACGAATTTGCTGGGGTTGGCTGGCGGATCGGATGGGCAGCAGTCTGGCGGTGCTGATGATTATTTGCGTGATTACGATCAGTTCGCTGCTGGCCTTGGTATTGTTCGATCCACTATGGTATAAACCATTGATTTATTTAATGTTTTTCATAATCGGCGCAGCGGC
>JANNHN010000509.1:0-3468 GCA_031404395.1 Betaproteobacteria bacterium | reverse complement strand
GGGTGTTTCCGCATTTTCGCCGCGTGCGCCGCCGGCAAGATGCGCTGCAACGGCGGGAGGCGGTTGTACCGCATAACGTTCGAGGATGGCGATCGCGTCCTGAAATGTAGTCGGATCCGGCGCGCACGGCCCCGACGCAATGTGCGTGGGATCGTCACCGGTGACATCAGAGATGACCAGTGCATGCACCGGAGCCCGACAGGCCGCTGCCAGGCGTCCGCCCTGGATGACTGAGAGATGTTTACGTACCGTATTCATGGCCTGGATCGGTGCCCCGGAAAGCAGCAATTGCTGCGTCACCTGCTTCATGTCGTTCATGGTGACGCCCTCGACAGGCAGGGACAGCAGGCTGGAGCCGCCGCCTGAGACCAGAACCAGCAACAGATCCTGCGCGGTCAGCGCTTTGACGCGCTTGAGTATTTCAGCAGCAGCGCGCTCGCCCGCAGCATCCGGCACCGGGTGTCCCGCCTCGATCACAGTAATGCGGTTGGTCAGCAGGCCGTGTTGATAGCGGGTGATCACCAGCCCGTCGAGCGGCGCGCCGGCGGGCCAGGATTGTTCGACAGCCAGCGCCATTGCCGCCGCAGCTTTGCCGGCGCCGACGACCAGTGTGCGGCCTTTGGGCGGCCGCGGCAGATGGGCGGGTACGATCTTCAGCGAATCTGCTGCGGCCAGCGCCGCGGAAAAACTGTCCAGCAACTGTTTCCGCACGCGATCCGGGTTCATGTCAGCACGTTGCGCAAGTGAGTGCCGGTATAGCTGTTTGCCGCGGCAGCGACGGTTTCCGGCGGGCCCTCGGCAATGATATGTCCACCACCGCCGCCACCTTCGGGACCGAGGTCGATTACCCAATCGGCGGTCTTGATGACGTCCAGGTTGTGCTCAATGACCACAATGGTGTTGCCGTGGTCGCGCAGGCGATGCAATACGCGCAGCAGCAGATCGGTGTCATGGAAATGCAGACCCGTGGTCGGTTCGTCGAGTATGTACAGCGTGCGCCCGGTATCGCGCTTGGACAGCTCCAGCGCAAGCTTGACGCGCTGCGCTTCGCCGCCGGACAGCGTGGTTGCGCTCTGCCCCAGCGTGATGTAACCGAGGCCGACATCCATCAGCGTCTGCAGCTTGCGGGCGAGGGCGGGTACCGCGCCAAAAAAGCCGAGGGCTTGTTCAACCGTCATTTCAAGCACTTCATGTATGGTGCGCCCCTTGTAGCGTATGTCCAGCGTTTCGCGGTTGTAACGTTTGCCGTGACAGACATCGCAAGATACATAAATGTCAGGCAGAAAATGCATTTCGACCTTCAGTACCCCGTCGCCCTGACAGGACTCGCAGCGTCCACCCTTGACGTTGAACGAAAACCGGCCGGCGCCGTAACCGCGGGCACGGGCTTCGGGAACGCCGGCAAACAGCTCGCGGATGGGTGTGAAAAGACCCGTATACGTCGCCGGGTTCGAACGCGGTGTGCGTCCGATGGGACTCTGATCGACATTGACCACTTTGTCGAAGAACTCCATGCCGTCGATCGCGGTGCAGGGCGCCGGCTCGACATTGCTGCCATAGAGGTCGCGCGCCGCAGAGAGATACAGCGTGTCGTTGACCAGTGTGGATTTCCCCGAGCCGGATACGCCAGTCACACAGGTGAACAGTCCGACGGGGATGCCGACGGTGATGTCCTTGAGATTATTGCCGCGTGCGCCGCTGATGATCAGCCGCCGCTCGGGATTGGCACGGTGGCGCAGCGCCGGCACATCGATGCGACGCCGGCCCGAGAGATACTGGCCGGTAAGCGATTCCGCGTGCGCGGCAACATCGGCGGGGGTGCCTTCCGCAATCACGTGTCCGCCGTGTTCGCCGGCGCCCAACCCCATATCGACGACATGATCGGCGCTCATGATGGCGTCGTGGTCATGTTCCACGACGATGACCGAATTGCCGATGTCGCGCAGCCGTTTGAGCATGTCGAGCAGGCGGGTATTGTCGCGCTGATGCAGGCCGATAGACGGTTCATCGAGCACATACATGACGCCCGTCAACCCGGAGCCGATCTGGCTCGCCAGCCGAATGCGCTGCGCTTCGCCGCCGGACAGCGTGTCGGCGGAACGGTCGAGAGACAGGTAATCGAGACCGACATCCACCAGAAAGCGCAGCCGGTTGCGGATTTCTCCTGCTATTTTTTCGGCAATCGCCTGTTTTGCGCCGGTCAGCGCCAGTTTTTCGAAAAAGTGCATGGCTTCGCCGAGCTGCAGCGCCGACAGGGCGTAGATCGGCTGATCTGCAACCAACACGTGGCGCGCTTCGCGGCGCAGCCGCGTGCCGAGACAGTCGGGACAGGCCTGGGTGTTCAGATACTTGGTCAGTTCTTCGCGGACCACCGGTGAATCTGTCTCGCGGTGGCGTCGCTCCAGATTCGGAATGACGCCCTCGAACGGGTGTTCGCGGACGTAAGACTTGCCGCGTTCCCCGGTATAGGTGAATGCTATCGCCGTTTTGCCAGAACCGTGCAGTACCGCTTCGCGGGCAGCTTCAGGTAGTTCATTGAAAGGCGTCTCGATATCGAAGCCGTAATGCGCAGCGAGACTTTGCAGCATCTGAAAATAGAACTGGTTGCGCCGATCCCAACCTTTGATGGCGCCGGAGGCCAGCGACATTTCGGGAAACGCCGCGATGCGTTTGGGATCGAAGAACGTGATGTTGCCCAACCCGTCACAACGCGGACACGCGCCTGCCGGATTGTTGAACGAGAACAGCCGCGGCTCCAGTTCCGGTGACGCAAAACCGCAGACCGGACAGGCAAGGCGCGCGGAGAACGCATGTTCGGTGCCGGCGTCCATGTCGATGGCCAGAGCGCGTCCGTCGCCTTGGCGCAACGCGGTCTCAAACGACTCGGCAATCCGTTGCTTGATGTCGAGCCGGACCTTGATGCGGTCAACCACTACTTCAATTGTGTGTTTGGCGTTTTTCTTCAATGCCGGCAGAGCGTCGATGTCGTGCACGGTGCCGTCGATGCGCACCCGCACAAATCCTTGTGCGCGCAGCTCGTCGATCAGCGCGACCTGTTCGCCCTTGCGGTCATTGACTACCGGCGCGAGGATCATCAGGCGCGTGTCTTCCGGAAGTTGCAAGACGAGATCAACCATTTGCGCCACCGACTGTGCCGACAGCGGCCGGCCATGATCCGGGCAGCGCGCTTCGCCGATCCTGGCGTACAGCAGTCGCAGATAGTCGTGAATTTCGGTGACGGTGCCGACCGTAGAGCGAGGATTGTGGCTGGACGCTTTTTGTTCGATGGCGATGGCCGGTGACAATCCTTCGATCAGATCGACATCAGGTTTTTCCATCAACTGCAGAAACTGGCGGGCGTAGGCCGACAGCGATTCGACATAGCGACGTTGTCCTTCGGCATACAGCGTGTCGAAGGCGAGGGACGATTTTCCGGAGCCGGAGAGGCCGGTGATGACGATCAGCCGG
>JANNHN010000508.1:0-3529 GCA_031404395.1 Betaproteobacteria bacterium | reverse complement strand
CACGAAACCGATATTCAGTTCGCGCGCTTCGTGCTCCATCAAACCCACATCGACCGTGATGCCCGCGGAACGCAACCGCTCGATACTCCTGCCCGCCGTCTGCGGATTGGGATCCTGCATCGCCGCCACCGCCCGCGCCGGCTTGGCGGCGAGCAGCGCCTCGACGCACGGCGGCGTGCGGCCATGGTGCGCGCAGGGCTCCAGCGTCACATACACTGTGGCCCCCGCGACTTTGGCGCCCGCCGCCTGCAACGCGCCGGTTTCGGCATGCGGCCCGCCGGCTTTCTCATGCCACCCCTCGCCGACTACCGCGCCGTCCTTGACGATCACGCAGCCGACGCGCGGATTTGGCGTGGTCGTATAGAGACCCAGCGCAGCGAGCTCCAGCGCGCGGGCCATGTGGCGGTGATCGTCAGGTGTAAACATGTTCAATTCAACCATCGCCGGGCGGCGACGCCGGCTACTTGCGAACCGTCGGCTTGCGCACTTCCTTGATGGCATCGGTGAAATCATCGACGCCCTGGAAGCTGCGGTACACCGAGGCAAAGCGGATATAGGCCACTTCATCGAGCCGTTTCAGCTCGCGCATGACCATCTCGCCGACACGCCGTGCCTGCACTTCGCGCTCACCCAGCGACAGCAATTCGTTGGTCAAAGCGCCGATGGCTTCGTCAACCAGCGGCGTTGGCACCGGCCGCTTGTGCAACGCGCGCATGAAACTGGTGCGCAGTTTCGCCAGATCAAATTCCGCCCTGCTGCCGTCCTGCTTGACCACCTGCGGCATGCGCAGCTCTACGGTTTCATACGTAGTAAAGCGCTTGGCGCATGACACGCACTTGCGGCGCCGGCGGATGGTGTCGCCGTCATCACTCTCGCGCGAGTCGATGACCTGGGTTTCGTCGGATTTGCAGAAAGGGCACTTCATGACAGCAATGCAAAGTGCAGAGTGCAAAGTGCAAAGTTGGAATCAAAACCACGGGTCGGGTTTTCATTTTGCATTTTGCACTCTGCATTCATCATTTGACTTTATAGACCGGAAATTTGTCGCACAGCGCCTTGACGTCTTTGCGCACGCGGACAGTCACTTTTTCGTCCTTGGGTGCATCGAGTACATCAGCAATCAGGTGGCCGAGCTTTTCGGCTTCGAGCTCCTTGAAGCCGCGCGTGGTCATCGCCGGCGAGCCGATGCGCACACCGCTGGTGACCGTCGGCGTGCGGGTATCGTTGGGCACCGTATTCTTGTTGACGGTGATGTTGGCGCGGCCCAGCGCCTGTTCGCCTTCGAGTCCGGTGACCGGCTTCTCGCGCAGATCGAGCAGGAACAGATGGCAATCGGTGCGGCCTGACACAATGCGGTAGCCGCGCTCCTGCATCACTTTCGCCATCACCCGTGCGTTGTCGAGTACCTGCTGCTGGTAATGGCGAAAATCTTTCGACATCGCCTCCTTCAGCGCCACGGCCTTGGCGGCAATGACATGCATCAGCGGGCCACCCTGCGTGCCGGGGAACACTGCGGAATTCAGCACCTTCCCGTGCTTCTCATCGGCGAGGATCAGGCCGCCGCGCGGGCCGCGCAAGGTCTTGTGCGTAGTCGTGGTCACAAAATCGGCGATGCCCACCGGACTCGGATACAGCCCCGCCGCAACCAGTCCGCCGTAATGCGCAATATCGGCCATCAGCAGTGCGCCGACGCTGTCGGCGATTGCGCGAAAGCGTTTCCAGTCAATGACCAGCGAATACGCCGACGCGCCGGCAACAATCAACTTGGGCTTGCGCACCGTCGCCAGTTCGGCGACTTCATCGTAATCGATTTCCTGCGTATCCGGATTGAGTCCGTAGAACACCGCGTCATAGTATTTGCCGCTGATGTTGACTTTGGAACCATGCGTCAGGTGTCCGCCGTCGGAGAGTCGCATGCCAAGGATGGTATCGCCGGGATGCAGTGCCGCCAGGTACACCGCGGCATTGGCCTGCGCACCCGAATGCGGCTGCACGTTGGCGTAGCCGGCTTTGAACAATTTTTTTGCGCGGTCAATCGCCAGTTGCTCGGCGATATCCACATATTCGCAACCGCCGTAATAACGCTTGCCGGGATAACCTTCGGCATATTTGTTGGTCAGCACCGATCCCTGCGCAGCCAGCACGGCGAGGCTCGCGTAATTTTCGGATGCGATCAGCTCGATATGATCTTCCTGGCGCTGCTCCTCCTGCTGTATGGCACGGAAGATTTCGGGATCGCTGGTTTCGAGGTTTTTGGTGAAAATGGTCATGAGGTGTGGCGGCGGGTGTAAATCCCTGCTGCGGATTGAGCCGGGGTGAGTTGATTTTATCATGCGAAACGCCGGCTTCCCCGTATGATTGCCACCGGAGGAAGCTTCTATCCACATGATGAAAACGCTGCTCACGCTGTCCCGCGTCATAGACGCGCTGAACGAGAACATCGGTCGCGGCGCCTGGTGGCTGATCCTGCTGTGCATCTTCATCAGCGCCGGCAACGCCGTCGCGCGCTACGGTTTCAACCTGAGCTCCAACGGTTTTCTCGAAATCCAGTGGTATCTCTACTCGCTGGTGTTCCTCGGCGCATCGGGATACACGCTCAAGCACAACGCTCATGTCCGCATCGATCTCATCGCGGGGCGCTTGTCGCCGCGTGCGCAGGCGTGGATCGACATCGGCGGACATTTTTTCATGCTGCTGCCGGTGTGCGCGATCATGCTGTGGTTCGGCTGGGCCGCTTTCGTCGAATCGTACCGGATCAACGAAATCTCCACCGACGCCGGCGGACTGCTCCGCTGGCCGATCAAGCTCGTGATGCCCGCCGCCTTTGCGCTGCTGATCCTGCAGGGCGTCTCCGAAACCATCAAGAAAGTCGCCTTCCTGCACGGGTTGCTGCCGCCGGCCGCCGCCGAAGCCGACCACATGCACCGCTGAACCCATGGCTTTCGATCTGATGGCGCCGCTGATGTTTGCCGGCCTGGCCGTATTCCTGCTGCTGGGTTACCCGGTCGCCTTCGCGCTCGCCGCCAACGGCCTGCTGTTCGCCTTTATCGGCTTCGAACTCGGTCTGCTGCAGCCGGAACTGCTGCAGGCGCTGCCGCAGCGTGTGTTCGGCATCATGGCCAACCCGTTGCTGCTGGCGATTCCGTTTTTCACGTTCATGGGGCTGATCCTCGAACGCAGCGGCATGGCTGAAGACCTGCTCGACACCGTCGGCCAGTTGTTCGGCCCGGTGCGCGGCGGTGTCGCCTATGCGGTGATTCTCGTCGGCGCGCTGCTCGCCGCGACCACCGGCGTGATTGCCGCCTCGGTGATTGCGATGGGGCTGATCTCGCTGCCGGTGATGCTGCGCTACAACTATTCGCCGCGACTCGCCAGCGGCGTCATCTGTGCCTCCGGCACGCTGGCGCAGATCATCCCGCCGTCGATCGTGCTGATCGTGCTCGCCGACGTACTCGGCGCTTCAGTGGGCGACATTTACGCCGGCGCGATGTTGCCGGGATTGCTGCTGGTTGCCCTGCTGATCATCTAT
>JANNHN010000507.1:0-2336 GCA_031404395.1 Betaproteobacteria bacterium | reverse complement strand
ATCAGGCTGTTTCCGTGAACATGATGGCAGTGCCGTTGCAGGACATGCGCGACGAACGCATCGGCTCGATGTTGATCATGGAGGACATCACCCGCGAAAAACGGTTGCGCAATACCATGTCCCGCTACATGAGCAAGGCGGTTATGGACGAGCTGCTCGAAGGGGGCGAAGCGGTTCTGGGCGGCACCAGTCGCGAGGTGAGCGTGCTGTTTTCCGATATCCGCGGTTTCACCACGATGTCGGAGCGGCTGGGCGCACGGGAGACTGTGGCGATGCTCAACGATTATTTCACCGACATGGTGGATATTGTATTTGCCCACAATGGCATCCTCGACAAGTACATCGGCGACATGATCATGGCGGTATTCGGCTCGGTGCGCGTTGACAAGGAAGATGCGGCTAACGCGGTCACTGTCGGCAACCGGATGATGATGGCGCTGCGCGAGCTGAATATCCGGCGCGCGCCGGCGGGTCATGAACCCATTCGAATCGGTATCGGCATCAGTACCGGTAATGTAGTTGCCGGCAACATCGGATCGCCGAAACGACTCGAGTACACAGTCATCGGCGACCGCGTCAATCTCGCCGAGCGTCTGCAAAATGCCAACAAGTATTACGGCACCAATATATTGATTTGCGAGTCAACCGCAGCGCGCCTGCAAGGCAGCGTGCGCATGCGCGATCTCGACCTGATCCGCTTGCGCGGCATGCAGGCGCCAGCATCGATCTGCGAAGTGCTCGACCATCACACGAAAGAGAGTTTTCCGCATATCGACGAGGTTGTTCAGGCGTTCGGGGAAGGGGTGATCCATTACCGCAAACAGTCGTGGTCGCAGGCAGCGGCGGCATTCAGCGCAGCGCTTGCCGCGCACCCCGGCGACCGCCCGTCGCGCCTGTATCTGGATCGCTGTGAGATTTACTGCAAGATCCCGCCGCCCGGCGAGTGGGATGGGGTCTGGACGCTGCCGGCGGAATAGCTGTCGGGCCGCGCGCTCAGTGCGCCGCGGGTCCGCAAAAAGAAAAATCAACCGCGGGTTTGCGGCCCGATACATGGTCGGCGATGGCGGCGCCGGCGCCGCAGGCCTGAGTCCAGCCCAGCGTGCCGTGCCCGGTGTTGAGATACAGATTGGCGTAGCGCGTGCCGCCGATGTACGGAACATTCGACGGCGTCGCCGGACGCAGCCCCGCCCACAATTGCGCATGATCGATATCGCCCGCGCCGGGGAACAGTTCAGCGACACGGCGCAGGATGGCGGCGCAGCGCGCCGGGTTCAGCGTGGTGTCGTAGCCGGCGAATTCCGCGGTGCCGGCGATGCGCAGGCGCTCGCCCAGCCGCGAAAACACCAGCTTGTGTTCATCATCGGTCAGCGACACCGTGTACGCGCGCTGCGGATCGAGCACCGGTAGCGTGACCGAGTAGCCCTTGACCGGATAAATCCGCAGATTCACGCTGAGGGGATGCAACAAGGCGGCGCTGTGCACGCCGAGGCAGACGACATAGCCGTCGGCGGCCATCCGCTCTGGCGCACCGTCGGCCGCAATGACTTCGACGGCGGTGATGCGGTCGGCAGTTTTCCGCTGGACGGCGGTGATGGTGGTCCCGTAGCGGAATTGCACGCCGCGCGCAGCACACAACGCGGCGAGTTCATGCGTAAAACGCTGGGCGTCGCCCGATTCGTCGTCGGGCGTATAAGTACCGCCGACGATGCGCGTGCGCAGCGACGCCAGCGCCGGTTCCAGCGCAATGCACTCATCGGCCGTCTGTGTCACCAGCGCGCAACCCGCATCGCGCAGCAGGCGGGCGGAATGCTGCGCGCTCTGCCATTCGGCCGCGTTGGTGTAGAAGTGCAGAATGCCGCGCATCAACTGGTCGTACTGGATGCCCGTCTCGGCGCGCAGCGCGCCCAGCATGGCACGGCTGTAGCCGCCCAGCGCCACCAGTTGCCGGATGTTGTGGCGCAGCCGCGCCGGCGTGCACTCGCGCAGAAAGGCGAGGCCCCAGCACCACTGCTGCGGATCGGCGCGCAGGCGGAAAAGCAGCGGCGCGTCCTCGCGTCCGAGCCAGCGCAGCAGTTGCAGCGGCGCCCGCGGATTCGCCCACGGCACGGCGTGCGACGCTGAAATCTGGCCGCCGTTGGCATACGAGGTTTCCAGGCCGGCACCCTCGCGCCGGTCGATGACGGTGACGTCGTGCCCGGCTTTGCGTAAATACCAGGCGGTGGCGACCCCGGTGACGCCGGCCCCCAGCACGGCGATTCTCATGGCGTATTTGCCGACGTGGGGCGACAGCAAGAATTCATAAAAATATTAATAAAAACAAATAATTATAAGTACAC
>JANNHN010000506.1:0-4180 GCA_031404395.1 Betaproteobacteria bacterium | reverse complement strand
CGGGCAAGACGGCGCCGTGGCGGGCGACGCGGATCGAGATTCGTGATGCCGCGCACATGATTGCACCGCCACCGGTAATCCGTGAATTCAGTATGCCTCAGTGATGTGTAACATGTTGAATTATAAAAAATATTTTATCTACGGTGCGTTGCTGCAGGCCGGCATTGCACCTGCGCAGGCGCAGCCGGTGTTCGATGTGCCGTTCGTGCCGACGCCGTATGTGGTGATTGACGAGATGCTGCGGCTGGCCAAGGTGACTGCACAGGACTTTGTCATGGATCTCGGCTCCGGCGACGGCCGTGTGCTGATCACCGCGGCAAAAAAATTCGGTGCGCGCGGCCTCGGCGTTGAACTCGATGAGCAACTAATTCATGAGAGTGAGACTGCTGCCGGGCAGGCGGGTGTTGCGGGTCGTGTCAGGTTTTTGCAGCAGGATCTGTTCAAGACCGATCTCTCACCGGCGACGGTGATCACCATGTATCTGCTGCCGGGCGTGATGATGCGTCTGCGGCCGAAGCTGCTCGACCTCAAGCCGGGTACGCGGCTGGTGTCGCATGATTTCCGGCTGGACGACTGGAATCCGGATATCACCACGCAGATCCGCAAGAACACCTTCCTGTGGATCGTCCCTGCAAAAGTTGCGGGTCGCTGGCAGATGAAGGTGGCGCTGCCGGGCGGCGAGAGTCCGAGCACGATCACACTGGAGCTGCGGCAGAAATTCCAGGAAGTCGATGGATTCGCGCGATTCGACGGCCGCAACGCCCAGGTCTGGGAGCCGCGGCTGTCGGGCGACTGCCTGAGTTTCGTCATCGTCGATGACCGCGATCGGGATACCGAGGCCAGTCTCTATTTTGAAGGCCGTGTCGCCGACGACGTCATCGAAGGCAGTATCCGCCGCGGCATGGGCAGCGCACAGACTGCGCATGCGTGGCGTGCAACGCGCGTCGGGGTCAAATGATGTGGATTGTTTTTTTCCGGAAGGCGGCGCGCGGACTTGTCGCGGCAGTCCTGTGCTGCGGCGCCGTTGCCGGGCAGGCATCCGATGTGCCCTATGTGCCCACACCGATGCATGTGGTCGATGCCATGCTTGATCTGGGCAAGGTCGGTTCCGGTGATTTCCTGATCGATCTCGGTTCCGGTGACGGGCGCATTTCGATCCGCGCTGCCGCCCGGTTCGGCACGCGCGGCCTCGGCGTCGATCTCGACGACAACCTGGTGCGCACGGCGCTTGCCGACGCGCGTGAACAGGGTGTGCATGACAAGGTGATATTTGAGGCGCGCAACATTTTTGATACCGACATCAGTCGCGCGACGATAGTAACGGCATACCTGCTGAATTCGGTCAACTTGCGTCTGCGACCGGAGTTGTTCGTGCAACTGAAACCGGGCACGCGCATCGTGACCCATGATTTCAATTTCGGAAATTGGGAGCCGGATCGCCGTTTGACCATCGACGTGCCGGACAAGGCCTACGGGCCGCCGCGCAGCGACATCATGCTGTGGGTCGTGCCGGCAGATTTTACCGGCGTGTGGCATTGGACGTCGCCGGCGGTTGCGGGGCTGACGCGGCATGTTTTGCGTTTCGATCAGAAATTCCAGATGCTGAATGGCACGACTTTTGTCGATGGCCGTCGCCTGCGCATGACTGAGGGCCGGGTGAACGGCAATGAATTGAATTTCACGCTGGCGGTCGAGGGCGGCGGTATATCGGCTATCGTGCGCTTCAGCGGTACACTGAGCGGCGACACGATCACCGGGCAGGCAGTCGTCGAAGGCGGTATGGGAGCGCAACCATGGCTGGCGCAGCGCGTCCAGCCCGGAAAAATGGACATTAGCGACACGGACATCAGCGGCGATGCGACGCTACGCATTGCCAATGGAAGATTTACCAGGGAGTAATGATGAAATTCAAAAAATTGTTGGGCATGCTGTTGTTGGCAACTGTGGCGCTGACAGGTCGCGCGCAGGATGGGCAAGGCGATGTGATTTATGTGCCGACGCCGCAGATCGTGGTCGATACCATGTTGTCGATGGCGAAAATCGAGGCGAAGGATTTTCTGATCGACCTCGGTTCCGGGGACGGCCGCATCGTTATTACCGCCGCCAGTAAACATGGCGCCAGCGGCTTTGGTGTCGATCTCGACCGCTACCTGCTGAAACTGGCCAATCAGAATGCGCAGAAGGCCGGTGTTACCAGCAAGGTGCGTTTTGTCGAACAGAATCTTTTTGAAACAGATCTTTCTCAGGCGACGGTCATCAGCAGCTATCTGCTGCCGGAAATGAATCTGCGCCTGCGCCCGAAAATCATGACGCTGAAACCGGGCACGCGCCTGGTTGCGCATGATTACCATTTTGGCGAATGGGATCCGGACGAGCAGCGCGAACTGGTTGTGCCGGAGAAAAAAGTCGGCCAACCCGGCATCAGCTACATATTTTTCTATGTGGTGCCGGCGCGGGTGCCGGGGAAATGGCAATCGCTGGTCAATATCGGTGGGCGCGATACGCCGCTGGAGTTCAATCTGGAGCAGGAGTTTCAGGAGCTTGAGGGCAGCGTCGAGATCCGTGACCGCAAGGCTGACTTGCGCGGACGCCTCACCGGCGAGCAGATCCGCATGGTTGCCGGCGGGCGCAGCGGCATTGCGCGCCACGAGTTCAATGGCCGTGTTGATGGGGGAGCCATCCAGGGCACACTGACCATCGGCGAAGGCGCTGCACGCCAGCAGGTGGCATGGACCGCAAAACAGATTCAACGCGGCACGTTGAAGCGTGCATCAGATGAATGGGCTCCCGAAAAGTAACCCTTACGCAATTCCCGGAGGACGCATGAGCACAGAAAACCCGGCTGCGCCGCGGCAGACACTGTCCGTCACCGATGCTTGCGCGATGATCGTGGGGCTGATCGTCGGCGCCGGTATTTTCGGCACGCCGTCGATCGTCGCCGGTGCGGTGGGCGGCGAAGCCACGCTGTATGCGGTGTGGATCGCCGGCGGGGTTTTTTCGATCATCGGCGCGTTGTGTTATGCCGAACTGGCAACTGCGTTCCCGTCAGCGGGTGGTGAATATCATTTCATCCAGCGCGCGTATGGCCGATCACTGGCGTTTCTTTACGGCTGGGCGAGGATGACGGTGATTGTCGCCGGCTCGATTGCGGTATTCGCCTATCTCTTCGGCGATTATCTGTCACGTGTGATCAATCTTGGTACGCACTCATCGGCGATCTGGGCGGCACTGATCGTAGTGGTGCTGACGTACGTGAATTACCGCGGTATCCGTGAGGGCAAGGCCACGCAAAACGTGTTTACTGTGCTGGAAGTCGGCGGGCTGGTGCTGATCATCGTCGCCGGCCTGGTGTTCGCCGCACCGCCGCAGGCTGTCGCGCCGGTTGTCGCGGGTGCCGACCAACCTTGGTACATGGGCGCCGGCATCGGCTCGGCGATGATTTTTGTGCTGTTTACCTATGGCGGATGGAATGACGCTGCCTACATATCAGCGGAAGTGCGCGATCGCGAGCGCAACATGGCACGTGCACTGTTGCTGGCGATCGGCGTGGTGACACTGCTTTATTTGCTGGTCAATCTGGCCTATCTGAAAGGTCTGGGTTATGACGCCATGGCGCGCTCGAATGCCGTGGCCGCCGATTTGATGAAAGTGGTGTGGGGCAGCACTGGCGAGAAACTGATTGCCATCATGATTGCCATTGCCGCGCTGACTTCAGTCAACGGCTCGATGATTGTCGGCGCGCGCTCGAACTATGCACTGGGCCGCGACTGGCCGCTGCTGGGTTATCTCGGCCGCTGGGACGCCGCCAGCGGATCGCCGCGCAACGCGATGCTGGTGCAGGGCGCGATTGCACTGGCGCTGGTAGGCCTGGGGGCGACCCAGAATGCAGGCTTCAAGGGTCTGGTCGAATATTCGTTGCCGGTGTTCTGGGGCTTTTTCCTGTTGACCGGCATCGCACTGTTCGTGCTGCGCGCGAAAGATCCCGATGCACCGCGACCGTTTCGGGTGCCGGGTTATCCAGTGGTGCCGGCGATATTCGTGCTGATGTGCGGTTATCTGCTGTATTCCAGCCTGACTTATCACCGCACCCATGCGCTGGTCGGGCTGGCTGTGCTGGCAGTCGGTGCCGTGGTTCTGCTGTTTGCCCGCGCCCAGGAAATCCGTGACGCGGGCCTCCAGG
>JANNHN010000505.1:0-4579 GCA_031404395.1 Betaproteobacteria bacterium | reverse complement strand
ATGGAAATTTTCGCGCAACAACTTGTCAACGGCCTGGTGCTGGGCAGCATCTATGCGCTGGTCGCGCTCGGCTACACCATGGTCTATGGCATTCTTGGCCTGATCAATTTTGCGCATGGCGACATCACGATGATCGGCGCGTTGGTCGCGCTGACGGTTGCACAACTGCTGGCAGCCGCAGGACTGCCTGTACCGGCGGTACTGATTCTCGCCGGTGGTGCGGCGATCATGGTCTGCGTATGCATCGGCGCATCCATCGAACGCGTCGCTTACCGGCCGCTGCGCCGCGCGCCGCGACTGGCGCCGCTGATTACCGCCATCGGCGTATCCATCCTGCTGCAATATTCTGCTGCGCTGATCTGGGGCAAGCAGTACCTGTCGATGCCGGAGCTGATCACGCCGACGCGCATCAACATCGCCGGGGTTCAACTGACCGGACTGCAAATCGCGATTTTCGTGCTGGCGTGCGCCATCATGGCCGGTCTGCTGTGGTTTATTAAATCGAGCCGCATGGGCCGGGCGATGCGCGCCACCGAACAGAACCCGGACATCGCCGGACTGATGGGCGTCAATATCAATACGGTGATTACATTCACCTTCATACTCGGCTCGGCGATTGCCGCCGTCGCCGGACTGATGATCGTGCTGTATTACGGCATCGGCCACTACTTCATGGGTTTCATGCTGGGTCTGAAAGCATTCACCGCGGCCGTACTCGGCGGCATCGGCAATGTCGCCGGCGCGGTGCTCGGCGGCCTGTTGCTTGGCGTCATCGAAAGCCTCGCTTCCGGCTACATCGGTGACATCACCGGCGGCGTGCTGGGCAGCAACTACCGCGATATATTTGCATTTCTGGTGTTGATCCTGGTGCTGGTACTGCGCCCATCGGGATTGATGGGACAACACAGCGGGGATCGCGCATGAGTAATTTCCTGTCCACGTTGCAGGCGCGCGACGCCCGGCGCTGGATCGCGTGGGCCGGACTGGCGTTGCTGCTGCTGGCCGCGCCTTTCCTGATCGAAGCGCTGCTCGGACGCGCCTGGGTGCGCATCGCCGACGTAGCGCTGCTGTTCATCATGCTCGCGCTGGGCCTGAACATCGTGGTGGGCTTCGCCGGCCTGCTCGATCTCGGCTATATCGCATTTTTTGCCGTTGGCGCCTACAGCTACGCTCTGCTGGCGTCTCCGCAGTTCGACATACACTGGCCGTTTCTGGTGGTGTTGCCGCTGAGCGCCGCGGTTGCGGGCTTTTTCGGGATCCTGCTCGGCGCACCGACGCTGCGCCTGCGCGGCGACTATCTCGCCATCGTCACGCTGGGCTTCGGCGAAATCATCCGCGTGTTCCTGAACAACCTGAACCGGCCGTTCAATATCACCAATGGGCCGCAAGGCATCACGCTGATTGACCCGCTGCAAGCCGGCAGCTTCTCCCTGGCCCAGACGCATACGTTTGCGGGTCTGACCATCACGCCGATACACAGCTATTATTTTGTGTTCCTCGCCTGCGCAGTGCTATCCATCCTCATCTCGCTGCGCCTGGAAAATTCGCGCATCGGCCGTGCCTGGGCCGCGATCCGCGACGATGAGCTGGCCGCGGCATCGACAGGCATCAATACCCGCAACATGAAACTGCTGGCCTTCGCCATGGGAGCGACTTTTGGCGGCGTTGCAGGCGGGCTTTTCGCATCGTTCCAGGGCTTTGTCAGTCCCGAGAGTTTTCATCTGCTCGACTCGATCATGGTGTTGTGCATGGTGGTGCTGGGCGGCATGGGCAATGTCGGCGGCGTGGTCCTCGGCGCCGTCCTGTTGACGGCACTGCCGGAAGCGCTGCGCTACATCGGCCCGCTGCAACAACGCTGGTTCGATACGGTGTTTGTCGATCCATCGGATCTGCGCATGCTGCTGTTCGGTCTGGCGCTGGTATTGATGATGCTGTTGCGGCCGGAAGGTCTCTGGCCGTCACGACGACGGCGTACGGTGGAGAAGTCACGTGCTGCCGGCTGACAATAGCCCCCTGCTCTCCGCCACCGGCATCAGCAAGCATTTCGGCGGGCTGGCGGCGCTGTCGGATGTGTCGATCACCGTCCGCCGCGGCGAAATCTGCGGATTGATCGGACCGAATGGCGCCGGCAAAACAACGCTGTTCAACATCCTGACGGGCATTTACGCCCCTGATGCCGGTGAACTGATGTTTGACGGCGTGTGCCTGACCGGCCTGCAACCGCACCGCGTCGCTGCGTGCGGCATCGCGCGCACCTTCCAGAACATCCGGCTGTTCGGCAGCATGACGGCGCTGGAGAACGTCATGGTTGGCCGGCACGTACGCACGCACGCCGGCGTACTGGGCGCCGTGTTCCGAACCCGGAAAACTGTCACTGAGGAACGCGCCATCGTCCGTCGCGCGCATGAATTACTCGACTACTGCGGACTCACGGCACGCGCGGATCATCGTGCGCGCGATCTGCCGTACGGCGACCAGCGCCGGCTGGAAATCGCCCGCGCACTGGCGACCGATCCGCGGCTGCTCGCACTCGATGAGCCGGCCGCGGGCATGAACGCCACTGAAACCGGTGTGCTGAAACAATTGCTGGAACAGATCCGCGCCGACGGCGTCACCCTGTTGCTGATCGAGCACGACATGAAACTGGTCATGAGCCTTTCGCACAGCGTGACCGTACTGGATTACGGCGAAAAAATCGCTGAAGGTGAACCGGCGGCAGTGCGCCGCGACCCCAAAGTAGTCGAAGCCTATCTCGGCAGCGACCCGGCAAGCTGACATGCTCAATGTGCGCGGACTCGAAGTGGCCTATGGCGGCATCAAAGCCGTCAAGGGCATCGATTTCGCCGTCGGCCCCGGCGAAGTGGTGGCCCTGATCGGCGCCAATGGTGCGGGCAAGACCACCACGCTGCGGGCGCTGGCCGGGTTGCTGCAGCCGAAAGCGGGCCGCATCACCTATGACGGTGCGGATATCACGGGCAAACCGGCGTATGATCTGGTGCGGCGCGGCCTTGCCATGGTGCCGGAGGGGCGCGGAGTGTTTCCGCGTCTGACCGTGGCGGAAAATCTGGCGATGGGCGCTTATGTCCGGAATGACAAAGGCATGATTGAGCGCGATTTGCAGCGCGTCTGCCGGTTGTTTCCGCGTCTCGCTGAACGGCAGGCGCAAATGGCCGGCACGCTGTCCGGCGGCGAACAGCAGATGCTCGCACTGGCGCGCGCGCTGATGTGCCGCCCGCGGCTGCTGTTGCTGGACGAGCCCAGCATGGGCCTCGCGCCGCTGATGGTACAGAAGATTTTCGAGACCATACGCATGGTTGCAGCAGAAGGCGTGACCATGCTGCTGGTCGAACAGAACGCCAGGCTGGCGCTGCAAACCTGCAGTCGCGGCTATGTGATGGAAAGCGGCAACATTGTTCTCGCCGACGACGCGAAGGCGCTGTTGTCCAGCACACAAGTGAGGCATGCGTATCTTGGAGAATAAGTCTGAACAGGCCGTCCCCGGCGCAACACCGCCCATCCAATCCGCATCGCCGGGAGCAATATGGCGGTCGCGCCTGGCGCGCATTCCGCGCCTGCCATTAACCATTGCCGTCGCTGCCGCCCTGGTTGCACTGCTCGGCTTCCTTTATGTCAAGAGCCAGGGCATCGATTACAAGAGGCAGAGCGACATTCTGGGACACCTGCGCGAACTGAAAGAAATCGACGGGCGCTGGGATCTGGAAGTGCTGCGCGCCCGCGCCGAAGGCACCTCCGGCAAAATCCGGCAGGTCGGCGACCGCGGCACCCGTGTTCCCGACCTGCTGCGCCGGCTGCGCCAGGACTCCGCGGACATGAACAGCGAAATCCTTACCCGCAGCCTGCCCGCCCTGATCACCGCATTTGACCAGAAACTGGAATTGCTGAACCGCTACCGCGCCGCCAGCAGCACTGTCACGCAAGCTCTGGGACGCATGATCGAATTCGACACGGAAATCGCCGGTCTGGTGCGCGGCGCCTGGCAAAGCTTTCCGCAACGTGAGCGGCTGGTGGCGGTCGAAAGCACCACGGCCCTGCTGTTCGCGCAGGTGATGCGTTATGCGACGGATCCCTCCGAGGCGCAGCGCAAGAATGTCGAAATGTTCGTGGCCGACCTGCGCAAAGCCGGTAACGGCCTGCCGGTAGCGCTGCGTGAAGGCGTCACCCGCGTCGATACCACCGTGCAGCAGGTTCTCGGCGCCAAACCCGTCGAAGAAGAATTGTTCCTGAAAATTGCCATCGCCTCGGCGGGGCCTCGCATCGACAGCCTGACCGACGCCTTCACGCAGGAGTCGGCAAACGCGCAATCCGACGGCGAGCGTTACCGCATTTATCTGATCGCTTACGCTGCGGCATTGCTGATCCTGACGGGCTACCTGCTGTCGCGGCTTGCCGTCAGCTACCGGCTGCTGGAATCGCGCGTGGAGGAACGCACCCGCGACCTGTCAAACGCGCTGCATCAACTGAAGGAGTCGGAGTCACAACTGATCCAGACCGAGAAGATGTCGTCTCTCGGACAAATGGTGGCGGGCATCGCGCACGAAATCAACACGCCGCTGGCGTA
>JANNHN010000504.1:0-4058 GCA_031404395.1 Betaproteobacteria bacterium | reverse complement strand
CAGAGAAAAACCACAACCAGATCGTAGGGCGGGAGCAACGAAGTGAATCCCGCCGGCCGGCCTGGACAATGCGCAGTACGGCGGGATTCGTTTCACTTCTCCCGCCCTACGGTCATGCTTTTAGATTTTCTCTGTGTCCTCTGTGGCTGAAGGTTTTGGTTTCAAAGATTTCTTGCATCGATGATAACGCCGGCCACTGCCGACGCTGCCACCGTGGCCGGGCTGCCGAGATAGAGCTGCGCGTCGCGCGCGCCGAAGCGTCCGGCATTGTTGTTGGCGGCCGTCGAGATCGATACTTCGCCGGCATGTACCGGGCCGATCACCGCGTCGTTGCACGGGCCGCAACCCGGCGGCAGCATGACTGCACCGGCCTCGATGAAAGTCTGCAGCAGGCCGGAGCCGGCCATGCGTTTCATTGAGGCTTCCGAGCCCGGCGCGATGAACAGCCGCAGGTGCGGCGCGATATGTTTGCCCTTGAGCACTGCACCGGCCTGTTCCATGTCGTCCCACATGCCCGAGCCGCACGAACCGATGAAGGCGTGGCTCACCCGCGTGCCGGCGACCTGCGACAGATTGACTGCGTTTTGCACGCCGCCGGGCGTGGCGATTTGTGGTTCCAGTGCGCTGACGTCGATTTCGCATTGCGCTTCGTACTGTGCGTTCGCGTCGGCGTACACCGGTGTAAATGGAATTTTGGCTTGCGCGCGGGCATGGGCGAGGATGGCAGCCGACGGCGGAACGAACACGCCATAGGCGCCGATTTCGGTGGGACTGGAGCAGAGTGCGGCGCGCGCGGCGAGGCTGAACTGGTCGAGATCGCCGGCGTATTCGAGCACGCGGTAATCGAGATCCCCGGTCAGCGCGCCGGCTTTGACCAGTGCGGCGATGTGAAAGCCGAGATCGCGCGCATGTACGCCGGGCTGCAATCTGCCCTTGATGCTCAGCTTGATTGATTTCGGCACCACAATCCAGTTGGTACCGGTGGCGAGCACACGCGAAATCTCGGGACCCATCCTGAAGCCAAAAGCGCCGATGGCGCCGGCGTTGGTGGCATGGCGGTCATTGTCGAAATAAAACATGCCCGGCAGCAGCATGCCGCATTCCATCGGGAAAATATGGCCGTGGCCGCCGCGACCGACGTCAAAAAACTGTTTGACGCCCCAGGCCTGCGCCGCGGCGCGATTGTAAGCGCCACGTTCGGCTGCGCGCGCACTGCCATAGATGACGTCGTGATCGGTGACCATGACCACTTTGCCGGGGGCCGCGAGCCGCGTGATGCCCAGCGCATCGAGCTCGCGTTTCGCGCCCATCACCACGCCGTCGTGGATCATGATGAAATCAGGATCGGGATACACCACGTCGCCTGGACGCACGGCGGCTTTGCCGCTTTTCAGCGCGAGCGTTTTTTCAACGGCAGTCAGGTTGGGCATCACGACTCCACAGGATACTGTTCGAGACTAAGTTCCGTCACGGTGAGTGTCAAGGCAATGGACAGCGGCGGGCCGGAGGCGCACACTGGATTGCCCATGAAGTCCGCGATGACTATCCGGTTTTTAAGTGGTGCCGCACCCTGGCTGGCGCTGTGTGTGGTTGCCCCGGTGCTGGCCCAGCAGGCGGACGTGGCGCAGTTCGACAATCTGGCGCGCAGCCCGTATGTCCATTGCGCTTTCTATAAAAAATATGATGTGGACCCGCAGACCGGCGACCTGTTGCTGGTGGAGGGCCGCTCCGATTCGCTGACGCATTATCAGCGCGGGCGCACCGGCCGCACTTTGTCGATCGATACCCGGCGTTCCGGCGCCCGCGACGCACAGGTGCTGCGCGGGCGGAAGTATCTGCATTTCATCGAACGCAATGCCGGCATGTTTGTGGTGACCACTATTTACGCCTGCCTGGAACGTGACGCGCGCACTGGTACCTGCATCAACTACGGCGCCGTCAATGCGCGCCATTTCGATACTCGCGTGCTGATGGATCCCGACGCGGTGTATGAAGAATTGCAGGCGCGCGCCGAGCCGGGATTCTGTGACCACAGTTTTTTCAATGTGCAGGAAGCCGCGCGCACGCCGTCCGACGGACAACCGTAACCCATTGTTTTTATTGATGTAATAAATTAAAACTGATCCTGTTCGCCCCCGGATCGAGTCCGGGGCAGGCTCTGAGTTCGTTGAAGGGCGGCAGGGCTTCGACGAGCTCAGCCCGAACGGTGTCATGTGTTTTGAATGACCTATGGCGCCAGCCGCGGTGCTCAGTGTTTTGGCGTCAATGCCGCAATGACGCGCTGGCGCTTTTCTTCCATATCCTTCGCAAATCCCGGGTGCCGTTGCTCGACGAGGCCGGCAGCGAGGCCAATTTTCAGCAAAGCCACCGCGAAAGTCGCCGACAAATCATCGAGATCAGGGCTGGCCCTGGCGAGCTGCATGGCCTCGATGGTTTCGTTACAGAGCTGCTGTATTGCATCGTGCAACTCGTCGTCGAACAGTTGGGGGATGCTCATGAATTGGACGCAGAGAGTGAGATGCCGATTGTAGCGTGGTTGCCCGCGACGGAAGATTACAATGGCGCACCATGGGGGATGACGCAACATGAAAATCGCAACAGTCATGCGCGTATGGCTGATGCTGGCCTGCGTGCCGGCGGCGGAAACCGGCGCGCAGAGTTACCCCAACCGCACGGTGCGCATCGTCGTGCCGATCAGCGCCGGTGGTTCAACCGACGTGTTTGCGCGCACGCTGGCGATCGGCTACTCCGAGGCTTGGGGCCAGCAGGTCATTGTCGATAACCGGCCGGGCGCCGGCGGCATGATCGGCTCGGAAATGGTTGCCAAAGCGCCTGCCGACGGCTACACGCTGTTGATGGCTTATACCTCACATGTGACGAATCCATCGCTGTGGACGCGCATTCCCTACGATACGCTGCGCGATTTTGCGCCGGTGGCGATGGTGGCCACCGTGCCCAGCGTGCTGATTGTCCATCCGTCGTTGCCGGTGCGCTCGGTGCGCGAGCTGAATGCCTTCGCCAGGCGGCGGCCGCATGAACTGGACTTCGGCAGTTCTGGCGTCGGCACCGCATCGCACTTGTCGGGTGTGCTGTTCAGCCAGCGCGCGGGTATTTTTATGACGCATGTACCTTACAAAGGCGGCGTGCCGGCGATCTATGAATTGATGGGTGGGCAGATTTCAGTGATGTTCGGCAGCCTGGCGACGGCGTTTCCGAACATCGCCAACGGCAGGGTGCGCGCGCTGGCGGTGACCAGTGTAAAACGCGCTTTGGCGGTGCCGCAGGTGCCGACCATGCAGGAGGCGGGGTTGCCGAACTATGAAGCGGCAGCATGGTTTGCGCTGTTTGCGCCGGCACAGACACCGGGCACGGTCATCAACAAACTCAATGCCGAAACTGTGGCCATGCTGTCGCAGCGTGCCTTGCGCGAACGCTTTCTCACGCAGGGCGCCGAAGTCAAGGTATCGACTCCGGGCGAATTGCATGACCGCATCCGGACTGAAATGGCCAAATGGTCTGCCGTGATCAAGGCTGCGAACATCCAGCCGATGAAAAATTAGGGAAGTGCTGAACAAATCCTTCAACAGGCTCAGGACGAACGGTAAGTTACAAAAAAAGGAGGCGGCATGAACAAGCGAAAAATGGATCGACGAACCATACTCAAGACGGCGACGGCACTGGCAGCGACCGGCGCGGTCTCCGGCATGGGTTGTGCGCAAACAGGTTCCGGCAACAGCGGCGCTGATGCCAGATCGTTGCCCGGTCGCGGTGAATTCGTCATTCGCGGCGCCGCAATTCTGAGCATGGATGCCGGGATCGGCGATTTCGCGCACGGCGACGTGCATGTGCGCGATGGCGCCATCGTGGCGGTGGCGAAGGAGATTGCCGCGCCGGCAGCGGCCGTGATTGATGCCGGAGGCATGATCTGCATGCCGGGCTTCATCGACACGCACTGGCATTTGTGGACCAGCGTATTCCGGCCGATGATGCGCATCGATGATCCCCGGCGGGGCTATTTCCCCGTCAGCAACAGCCTGGGCCGTTTGTTTACGCCGCAG
>JANNHN010000503.1:0-5523 GCA_031404395.1 Betaproteobacteria bacterium | reverse complement strand
ATGACGCCGGCGGGTTTGAGACCGGCCAGCCGCGCCAGATCGACCGCGGCCTCGGTATGGCCGCGCCGCACCAGCACGCCGCCGTCCACAGCCCGCAGCGTCTGCAGGCGTCCGGGGCGGATCAGGTCGGCGGGCCGGGTGTTGTCCGCAATCGCCACCGCGATGGTGCGCGCGCGATCCTGTGCCGACATGCCGGAGCCGACGCCCTCGCGCGCGTCAATCGGCGTGGCGAACGCGGTGCCGAATTTGGTTTGATTGCCGGTGTCGTCGGCGATCAGCGCGAGACCCAGTGTGCGCAACCGCTCTTCGGTCAAAGCCAGTGAAATCAGGCCGCGGCCCTGGCTCGCCATGAAGTTGATCGCTTCGGGTGTCGCGCGTTCGGCCGCGACAAACAGATCGCCCTCGTTTTCGCGGTCGGCGCTGTCGACCAGGATCACCATACGCCCCCGCCGCACCTCGGGCAGGATCTGCTCGATGCTGAATTCACTGGTCTTGGTCGGCACGCTCATGCGCCGTCCGGCACGTCCGAGGAGATATTGCAACCTGTTGATTTTATTGATATTTTAATCATGCCCTGGCAGCAATCAGGCGCAGGAATTCAGCGCGCGTGACATCCTTGTTGAATTCGCCGGTGAACGCCGAAGTCGTGGCCACCGAGTTCTGCTTCTGGATGCCGCGCATGATCATGCACATGTGCTGTGCTTCGATCACCACGGCAACTCCGGCAGGAGCCAGCGTCTGCTGGATGCAATCGCGGATCTGCACGGTCAGCCGCTCCTGCACCTGCAGACGGCGGGCGTAGGCATCAACCACGCGCGGGATTTTCGACAGGCCGACGATGCGGCCCTTCGGGATGTAAGCCACATGCGCCTTGCCGAAAAACGGCAGCAGATGATGTTCGCACAACGAATACACCTCGATGTCGCGCACGATCACCATCTGCTGGTATTCCTCGGTAAACATCGCCGAGCCCAGAATTTCCGCGGGATCGAGATCGTAACCGTGGGTCAGGTACTGCAGCGCCTTGGCCACGCGCTCCGGCGTCTTGACCAAACCTTCGCGCGCCGGATCCTCGCCGATATCCTTCAGGATGTCGTGATACTTCCCGGCGATACTCTTGATGATCGCCGGGTTGTACTGGTCGATCTTGGCATAGCCGTCCATGACGTTCTCTTCGCGCATAGTTTCTCCGCGCCTGGTTTCCCTGCGCATAGTTTCTTCGCGCCCGGTTTCCCTGCGCATGGTTTCTTCGCGCCCGGTTTCCCTGCGCATGGTTTCCTTGCGCCGACTGCCTTCGCGCGGCTTGCTGGATGGCTTCATTGCGGTTGCATCGCGGCCAATCGCTCGCGAATCGAGTGCGCGATGCCCGATGCATCCAGCCCGACACTCGCCAGTTGCAGTGCCGGATCACCCTGATCGATGAAGCGGTCGGGGAGGCCCAGTTGCAGTACGCGTGTCGCACAGCCGTGTTTCTGCAGCGCCTCCATCACCGCGCTGCCGGCGCCGCCCATGATGACATTTTCTTCGATGGTCACCAGCAGCGTGTGGGCCGCCGCCAGTTCCAGCACCAGTGCTTCATCCAGCGGTTTGACAAAACGCATGTTCGCCACCGTGGCGTCAAATTCAGCAGCGACTGCCAGCGCCGGCGCCAGCATCGAGCCGAAGGCAAGTATGGCCACGCCCCCCGTGCCGCGCCGGCGGACTACACCACGGCCTACGGGCAAGGCTGTCATTTCGCGCTCGATGGCGACCCCCGGACCACTGCCGCGCGGATAACGCACTGCCACCGGCGAGCTCATCTGGAATGCGGTGTAGAGCATTTGCCGGCATTCGTTCTCGTCGGCCGGCGTCATCACTGTCATGTTGGGCAGGCAACGCAGGTAACTCAAATCGAAACTGCCGTTGTGCGTGGCGCCGTCGGCGCCGACCAGGCCGCCGCGATCCAGCGCAAATACGATGGGCAGGTTCTGGATCTGCACGTCGTGGATCAACTGGTCATAGCCGCGTTGCAGAAAGGTCGAATAAATCGCCACCACCGGCTTGTAGCCTTCGCAGGCAATACCGGCGGCAAAAGTGATCGCATGCTGCTCGGCGATGCCGACATCGAAATAGCGGTTGGGATGCTGCGCGGCAAATTTCACCATGCCCGAACCTTCGCGCATCGCCGGCGTAATTGCCACCAGCCGCGGATCGCGCTCGGCCATGTCGCACAGCCAGTCGCCGAAGACCTGGGTGTACGTCGGCTTGCCGCCGGACCTGCCTCCGGCAATGCCGCTGGTGTGGTCGAATTTCGATACGCCGTGATAAAGAATCGGATCGGCCTCGGCGAGCTTGTAACCCTGCCCTTTGCGCGTCACTACATGCAGGAACTGCGGCCCCTTGAGGCGTTTGATGTTGTGCAGGGTCGGAATCAGTGCGTCAAGATCATGGCCGTCGATCGGGCCGATGTAGTTAAAGCCGAATTCTTCGAACAGCGTGCCCGGCGTCACCATGCCCTTGACGTGTTCTTCGGTGCGCCGCGCCAGATCACCCAGCACCTTTTCACCCAGACCCTTGGCTGCCGCATAAAAACGGCCGGACATCAGTCGCGCCAGGTATTTGTTCAGCGCCCCCACCGGCGGCGAGATCGACATGTCGTTGTCGTTGAGTATAACCAGCAGGTCAACATTCATGTCACCGGCATTGTTGAGTGCTTCAAACGCCATGCCCGCGCTCATTGCCCCGTCGCCGATGATCGCCACCGCATGACGCGGTTCGCCCTTCAGTTTTGCCGCAACCGCCATGCCCAGCGCGGCGCTGATCGACGTGCTGGAATGCGCCGTGCCGAATGTGTCGTAAGCGGATTCTTCACGCCGCGGAAATCCGGAGATGCCCTGCCACATGCGCAGGCTTTTCATCGCTTCGCGGCGGCCGGTCAGAATTTTGTGGCCATAAGTCTGGTGGCCGACGTCCCACACCAGGCGGTCGTGCGGCGTGTCAAACACATAATGCAGCGCAATGGTCAGCTCCACCGTGCCGAGATTCGACGACAGATGGCCGCCGGTCTGGCTGACCGATTCCAGCAGGTAGGCGCGCAGCTCCGCGGCCAGCCGCGGCAACTGGCTGCGTTCCAGCAGGCGCAGATCCGCAGGCGCCGCGATGGACTTCAGCAGCTCGTACGCCGGTGCTGCCGGATCGCCGGCGCCTTCGAGGGTCAATGTTCCGCTCATGGAGCCATTGTCTCAGAACTTGCGCAGGACGATGAAATCCGCGAGTTGCGCCAATCGCGCCGCGCGGTCGCCGAACGGCGCAATGGCCTGCAGCGCCTCCTGCCGCAACTGCCCGGCCAGCGCCCTGGCTTGCGTAATACCCATGGCGCTGACATAGGTGGGTTTGCCCTGCTGCGCATCCTTGCCCGCAGTCTTGCCCAGCGTCGCCGTCGGCGCTTCTGCATCCAGCACATCATCAACCACCTGGAACGCCAGACCCACCGCCTTGGCAAAAGTATCGACCCGCGCAAATTCCGCTTCGCTGAGCCCGCCGCCGCAACGCGCGCCCAGCACTGCCGCTGCGCGAATCAGCGCGCCGGTTTTATGGATATGCATGAATTCGAGTTCCGGCACGCTCAGCGATTTGCCCACCGCATCGAGATCAATGGCCTGTCCGCCGCACATGCCGCGCGAACCCGCGGCAATCGCCAGCAGCTTGATCATGTCAAGCTGCGCAGTGGCGTCGTCCGCCAGCCGGTACTCGCCGAGCAGCTGGAACGCAAGACTCTGCAGCGCATCACCGACCAGCAGCGCAGTGGCCTCGTCAAATTCGACATGGCAGGTCGGCTTGCCCCGGCGCAACACATCGTCGTCCATGCATGGCAGATCGTCATGCACCAGCGAATAGGCGTGGATGATTTCCACGGCAGCGGCAGCGACGGTCACCCGTTCCGGATCGGCTCCCGATACTTCACCCGCCGCGTACGCCAGCAACGGCCGCACCCGCTTGCCGCTGCCCAGCACCGCATAACGCATGGCTGCATGCAGGCGTTGCGGCGCGATTCCGGGCTGCGGCAACACGCGCTGCAGGAATGCCTCGATGCGCTCCTGCCCGGTTGCGGCCCAGGCCTGAAAATCAGGTGAAGTCACGATGGGTAAAGGAGGAGGAAATGCGTGAGGTAACGCGTTACTGCTCGGCCGCGCCAAAATTTTTCAGCACGCTGTTTTCCAGAATCTTCACCTGCTGCTGGGCATCCTGCAGTTGCGACTGGCAAATCTTCAGCAGCTCGGCGCCGCGCTTGTAGGCAGCCAACGACTGCTCCAGCGGCATTTGCCCCTCTTCCATGGCTGCCACGATTTTCTCGAGCTCCGCCAGGGCGGATTCGAACGTGGGCGTGGATGATGGTGATTTTGCGATTTTGGACATAGGGCCTTGCGACCCCGGAAAGGGGTCAGGAAATGTAGCGCAATCAGCAGGTTGTGGTCAACGCGGATTGACGGCGCGAATGACGGCCCGTACGCTGCCGGATTGAAATTACATGCCCTGCTATTTCTTCTGCGCTTCCGGCAAACGCTCGGTCACGGACCGCGGAATCAGACTTTGTTTGCCCAGCGGCATGAGTGATGCGTCATCGCTGCGCTTGCAGATCTCCCAGATCGCGAGGAATGCCTTGCCCGCGACAGTCTCATGCCAGAACCACGCCTCAATGGCTTGCGGCGCGAGATTTCCCGGCTGTGCAGCCAGCGCCTCGTAGTAATACGCCTTGATGTCGTCGCAGGCGCGCTTCACCGCCATGCCGGCCGACCAGCCCGGCATGGGCGCCGCAGCGGGTGCGCCCTCCAGATAAGTCGCCACATGACGCGCCGCCTCCGCCACGGTTGCACCAAACACGCCTACCGTCGTGCGACCACGCCTTTTTCGTGCAAGGTCATACCAGGGCGCCAGCTGCGCGATTTCGTCGCGCATGGCCTGGGCCAGGCTGCCCGCCTTGGCTGGCGGCGGCGCAAAACTGACCGGACAGGCAAACCCGCTCTCCTGCTCAACAACCGCCGGTGCTTCATCAGGAAAATCTTCCAGTACCGGCCCCGCCGTACGTTCGAACAACGACAACAGCATCCGCAACACCCTGCGCTGAAAGTCCGGCTCGTTCGGCGCACCAAACGGACGCCCGAGCATGAATGGCACCCATAACGCCCGCGGCGGCCTGATCGCCGCCGTCTGTTCACGAATCAGACTGATCTGCGCGGTCGGCACGCCCTCCCGCTCCAGGTAATGGCCCAGTGCGCCCACGGCGCACGTGCAATTGGGTCAGACCGGCGTCAGCAATACCGCATCGACCCGATCCTTCTTCAGCAGCACGGCCAGCTCACGGGCCTTGGGCTCCAGCGTGCGGATCGGCGCCGCGCCCATGAACGAATAATGAAAATCCGCCACCGAGCCGATGACGCCATTCGCCCTGAGTTCCTGCAGCCGGCTCAGCGGAAACGTGACGTTGGTATCTTCCTGAAAACCGGTGCGGTCGAAATTGACCGACATATGACTCATGATCAACTC
>JANNHN010000502.1:0-2754 GCA_031404395.1 Betaproteobacteria bacterium | reverse complement strand
CACTGGTACGGTTATATCTGCGGGATTTTTCCGGTGCCTGGCCGGAATACGAATATCGCTGCGCGCCCGGCGGCTATCGCAACAGCATGCGCCGGCAACTGCCTTCGGTGGAACTGTTCGAACGCCTGCCGCGCTGGGGTGGCCCCGGAGCGCCGGTATCCGGTCCGGTCGGCATCTGGTGCGAGCAGGGCGTCGGTGATCAGGTATTGTTCTCGACACTGCTGCCCGAACTCGTAGCAACCGGTCAGCCGTTCATTTACGAAGTCGATGGGCGGTTGTTGCCGGCCTATCAGCGCGCGTTTCCGGAAGTCGGCTTCGTCGCGCTGGCCGACCCGCCGGCGGAGGCATTGAAAGGCGCTGGCGCAGCGTTGTTCGCGGGATCCGTGCCCGGCCTGTTTCGCCCGTCCGTGGAAAGCTTTGCGCGGCAGCCGCGCCGGGTGCTGAAAGCGTCACCGGAGCGCGTCACGCATTATCGCGACCGGCTGGGGCCGGGACTCAAAGTGGCGTTGTCCTGGCGCAGCGCGCGCGCGGGCAGGCTGGGGCGCAGCAAGAGCCTTGCCCTGGCAGACCTTGCGCCCGTGCTGGCAGTGCCTGGAGTACGGTTTATTGATGTGCAATATGGTGATACCGCCGCAGAGCGCGCAGCAGTGGTGCAGAAACAGGATGTACGCATCACGCACTTTGATGACGTGGATTGTTATCGCGATCTCGACGAGGTGCTGGCAATTCTGGACGCCTGCGATTTGCTGATTACGACCAGCAATGCCAATGCGCACCTCGCTGCCGCGCTGGGCAAGCCGGTATGGCTGCTGTATCCGGCGGAGCGCGCGCCGTTCCATTACTGGGCGCATGGCGGAGACCATCGTTGTCTGTGGTACCCGTCGGTGGAAATCGTTTCCGCGCCCGAACTCACGGATTGGCCGCAGCTGATCGCCCATGCTGCCGCAAAACTGCAGGCATTGCGGTCATGAATCCTCCCGCACAAACGGCTGAATGGGGAATAACATGCCAAAACCGCGTGTTTAGCAGGGGAGTCTCGTGAAGCGACCGGAACCCGATGTGTTTGCCGACCAGGCCATGCAGTACATCCCGCGGCTGCGGCGGTATGCGCGGGCGCTGACGGGTGACGCGGCGGCGGCCGATGACCTGGTGCAGGACGCGCTGGAGCGCGCGCTGGTCAAGCGCAAGCTGTGGCAGGAGGGCACCGATCTGCGCGCGTGGATGTTCACCCTGATGCACAACGTGTTCGTCAATCAGGTGCGCAGCGCGGCGGCCAGCAGGACGGTGCCGCTGGACGATACGATTGCCGACATGGTGCAGCCACCCGCCACGGATCGTCTGGAAATCCGCGATCTAGACAAGGCATTGCAGGCGCTGCCGGACGAGCAACGCGTGGTGGTGCTGCTGGTGGGATTGGAGCAAATGACGTACGACGAGGCCGCGCAAGTGCTGGGGGTGCCGATCGGCACGGTGATGTCGCGCCTGTCGCGCGGGCGGGAACGGATGCGCCGCCTGCTGCTGGGTGTTCCGGAGGCTTCCCCGCTGAAGGTGGTGAAATGAGGGCGGTGAAATGAGCGGAACCCCGGTTACCGAATCCGAACTGCTGGCTTATGTGGATGGCCGGCTGCCGGCCGCGCGCGCGGCGGAAGTAGCGCTGCATCTCGCGCAGCACGAAGATGACGCCCGCCGGGTTGCCGCCTGGCGCGATCAGAATTCCGCGCTGCAGGCCGCTTTTAACCCCTTGCTTGCCGCGCCGGTACCCGCCCGGCTGCAGGCGGCGGTGCGCCGCAGCAATGGCAGGGGACTGATTCAATATGCAGTTGCCGCAGGGTTGATGGCCGTCAGCGGCGTTGCCGGTTGGCATTTGCATGGTTTTGTCGCTTTGGAACGGGCGCAGACCGTCTATCTGGTGCGGAATGCGGCCATTGCCCATGTGGTGTACACCCCAGAGGTACGGCACCCGGTGGAAGTGGGCGCGGACCAGGAAGAGCATCTGGTGCGCTGGTTGTCGAAACGGCTGGGTACCAGCCTGAAAGTCCCGCATCTCGCCCCGCAGGGGTACACGCTGGTCGGCGGTCGCTTGCTGCCGGGCGAGCGCGGACCTGCAGCGCAGTTCATGTATCAGGATGTTAAAGGCCAACGCCTGACGTTATATGTGCGCATCAATAATGAAGTGCATGCGCAAACTGCATTTCGTTTCGCGCAGGAGAAAGGTGTCGGCGTGTTCTACTGGCTCGACGGCCGCATCGGTTATGCGTTGTCCGGAGACACGGATCGCAGCGAATTATTGCGCGTGGCCGACGCGGTGTACCAGCAACTTAATCCCTGAGTACGTCCTGAAGTGCGCCCCTGAGCATTCTTGATCGTCCTTGAGTGCATGGCATGCACCATGTGCGTCATACACTGCCGGCGCATATCCGGTCGCTCGCGCAGGAAAATTGTAATCCGTTGATTTAATTGATATTTTTGTGCTTCCGCGCCATCATGCGCAGGTCGCGTCATGATGCCGGGCACAGGCAGCGGGCGCGCAATCCGGCAACATGAAAAACGGCGGAAGGCGCTACGGAATCAACTGCGGAAAATAATGGAAGGAACAAACCGCGAGGCGGGAATTGCAAATGCGAAGGCCGGTGTTAACCGGCCTTCGCAAAACTACTACTTCTTCTTGGCTGCTTTTTTCTTACCAGCTTTTTTCTTTGCTTTTTTCTTCGCTGCCATCATCGTCTCCTTAAAGTTAACTTAGGCATCGTTTAA
>JANNHN010000501.1:0-3735 GCA_031404395.1 Betaproteobacteria bacterium | reverse complement strand
TGAGACGTTGTCCGCGCGCATCCGGTTGACAGCCTGCATGATGTCCCAGCGCCCGCCATAGTTTGCGGCCACGGTCAGCTTCAGCCCGGTGTTTCCTGCCGTCAGGTGTTGCGCATCGGCGATCAGATCAATCAGCACGCGGTCAAATCGTGACAAGTCGCCGATGACCCGGAACTGCACCCCATTCTGATGCAAATCTCTACTTCCTGCTGCAGCGCGTTCACGAACAACTGCATCAGCAACGATACCTCTTCCGCCGGACGCCGCCAGTTTTCGCTGCTGAAAGCAAACAGCGTCAGCGCGCCGACTCCCCGCTCCGCGCAGCCGCGCACCACATTGCGCACTGCTTCGACACCCTTGTGGTGGCCTGCGACCCGCGGCAGGAAGCGCTGCTTCGCCCAGCGACCATTGCCATCCATGATGATGGCGATATGTCGCGGTATGCCGCTGACTTCCGGAATACCCTGCGTTGAACTGGCCACGGCCTGCAATCAGACCGCCATCAACTCGGCTTCTTTGACCTGCAAAGCCTTGTCGATTTCGGCTATCGAGCGATCCGTCAGCTTCTGTACTTCGTCCTGCGCCCGGCGCTCATCGTCTTCAGCCACTTGCTTCTGCTTCAGCAGATCCTTCAACTGGGTGTTGGCGTCCCGCCGCACGTTACGGATTGCGACACGTGCATTCTCGCCCTCGTGGCGCACTACTTTGATCAAATCCTTGCGGCGCTCTTCGGTCAACGCGGGCATCGGCACTCGAACGATTTCACCCTGAGTACCGGGATTGAGACCGAGATCAGAATCACGGATCGCCTTTTCGATTGCCGATACCAGTTTCTTTTCCCACGGACTGACGCCGATCGTCCGTCCATCGAGCAAAGTGACATTGGCGACCTGTGGCAGCGGCGTCGGCGTGCCGTAATAATCCACCATGACATGATCCAGCAAGCCCGTGTGAGCACGCCCGGTGCGTATCTTGCCGAGATCGGCTTTGAGCGCCTCCACGGTCTTTTTCATTTTCTGCTCGGTATTTTTCCTGATATCAGCAATCATGGTCGCCTCCGTTCAAACATGCACCATAGTACCTTCGTCTTCCCCCATGACCACGCGCTTCAGCGCCTGCGGTTTGAATATGCTGAACACGTTGATCGGCAATTTCTGGTCGCGGCACATCGTCAGTGCCGTGGCGTCCATCACCTTGAGGTTTTTGACAATCGCTTCATCGAACGTCAACCTCTGGTAACGCATTGCATCGGGATGCGTTTTGGGGTCATCGGTATAGACACCGTCCACCTTGGTGGCCTTCAGCATCAAATCGACACTCATCTCCGTTCCACGCAATGCCGCGGCGGTGTCGGTGGTGAAAAACGGATTACCCGTGCCTGCCGCAAAAATGACGACCTTGCCCTCTTCCAGATAGCGCATGGCCTTGCCGCGGATGTACGGCTCTACGACCTGTTCGATGTTCAAAGCCGACTGCACCCGGCTCACCAGACCCTTCTGGCGCATGGCATCCTGCAGCGCCAGCGCATTCATCACGGTAGCAAGCATCCCCATGTAATCCGCCGTGACACGATCCATGTGCGCGGCACCCGGAGCGACGCCACGGAAAATGTTGCCGCCGCCGATCACGATTGCCACTTCCACGCCAAGACGCTGCACTTCAGCCACTTCAGTCACGATGCGCCCGATCACCTCGCGGTTAATGCCGTATGCATCATCACCCATCAGCGCTTCGCCGCTGAGCTTGATCAGAATGCGTTTATAGGCGGGGGCTTGAGGCATTTCATGTAACCTGTTGATTATATTGTATATTTATGCGTGCTGCCGGGCTTGTCCTACCTGCGCCATGACTTCCGCGGCAAAATCATCTTTCTTTTTCTCGATGCCTTCGCCGACCAGGTACAGCGCAAAGCCGGTGACTTGGGCATTAGCTGATTTCAGCAGTTGCTCCACGGTCTGCTTGTCGTTTTTGACGAACGGCTGGCCGAGCAACGTCACTTCCTTGAGGAATTTCTGCACCGAACCCTCGACGCGTTTGGCCATGATCTCCGGCGGGATCGACTTGCCGGACTTGGCTGCGTCGTCGGCCGCCTTCTCAGCCGCCACGCGGCGTTCGGTTGCGATGGCATCGGCCGACAGCCCGGAGGCATCAAGCGCCTTCGGCTTGCTGGCCGCGATATGCATCGCAATGTCCCTGCCCATTCCGTCTTCGCCCCCGATCAGATCCACCAGCACACCAATCTTGGCGCCGCCGTGGATATACGACGCCAGGCGACCTTGCGCTTCCATGCGCACAAAGCGGCGCATGGATACATTCTCACCGATCTTGCCAACCAGCGCCTTGCGCCGCTCTTCCACTGAACTGCCGTCAAGCGCCAGGCCTGACAGCGCATTGACATCGGCCGGCTTTTTCTCGCTGACCAATTTGGCCAACGCCGCGGCAAAACCGAGGAAATCGTCATTCTTGGCCACAAAGTCTGTCTCACAATTGACTTCGACCATTGCTCCCAGTTTGCCGTCGCCTGAAATATGCACGGCGACTATGCCCTCAGCCGCAATGCGCGAAGCGGCTTTGCTCGCCTTGTTGCCGAGTTTGACCCGCAGGATTTCCTCGGCCTTGCCCGTGTCGCCGCCGGCTTCCGTCAATGCTTTCTTGCATTCCATCATCGGAGCATCGGTTTTCTCCCGCAGTTCCCGCACCATGCCCGCCGTTATCTCTGCCATTGCCGCCTGTCCTCTTGCATTATTGACATTTTGCAAATTCGCATCAGTGAATTTGCACCATTCTCACCCTCTGCGCTGCTTCAAGTGTTCCCTTGTCCCTCGGGGAGGGATTGAGCGTTCCGAATTTTATCCAATATGAAACGCTCAATAATTTAAAAAAAAGGGGCTGTGCGCCCCTTGAAGTTCGTTTGCGCCGGGTCAGGCGCTTGCCGATTCGCCGTCTTCAACTTCGACAAACTCGTCGGAGCCGCCGCTGACAATCTCCTTGATGCTGGTGTTGCGTCCTTCCAGCACCGCATCGGCCATGCCGCGGGCATAGAGCTTGATCGCGCGGCTGGAGTCGTCATTACCGGGAATCACGTAATCCACGCCATCAGGCGAATGGTTGGTATCGACAATGCCGATGATCGGGATACCGAGCTTCTTCGCCTCGGAAATCGCGCCTTTCTGGTAACCAACGTCGATCACGAACAACGCATCCGGCAGACCGTTCATATCCTTGATGCCGCCCAGGCTGCGTTCGAGTTTGGTAATTTCACGCTCATACTGCAGCGCCTCTTTCTTCGACAGTTTCTCGAAAGAACCATCCTCGCGCATCATCAGCATGTCTTTCAGACGCTGGATAGACAGCTTGACCGTCTTGTAATTGGTCAGCATGCCGCCCAGCCAGCGGTAATCCACGTAGGGGGAACCGCAGCGCAGCGCTTCTTCGCGTACGATTTCACGCGCCTGGCGCTTGGTGCCGACAAACAGCACGCTGCCCTTGTTGGAAGTAAGTTGACGCACGAACTTCAGCGCATCGTGGTACAGGGTCATCGTCTTCTCGAGGTTGACGATGTGAATCTTGTTGCGATGACCGAAAATGTACGGAGCCATTTTCGGATTCCAGTAACGCGTCTGGTGGCCGAAATGAACGCCGGCTTCCAGCATTTCGCGCATGGTGACTGACATGATGTAAATCTCCTGTTAGGGTTAATCCGCCACCTGCCCGTGACGACCCGGAATTCCGGGC
>JANNHN010000500.1:0-4256 GCA_031404395.1 Betaproteobacteria bacterium | reverse complement strand
CCCGGCGGTTCGGTGTGCCGCGTGGTGACGTTTCCGCCGGAGCGTGGTGCGCCGCGCGTCAGCGCGCGCGACGTGCAGGTGTTTTTTGCCGTGATGGGTTCGCCTGCGGCATCGACCGGCGGTGCCGGGGCGCCGCATCCTTACATGCAACGCACACAGACGCTCGATCTGTGCCTCGTACTCGAGGGCGAAATCACGCTGGTGCTGGATACCGGGGAGGTGCAACTGAAGGCCGGCGACACCGTAGTGCAACGCGGCACCAACCATGCCTGGAGCAATCGCTCGGACGCACCATGCACCGTCGCCTTCTCATCGCACGACGCTGTCTGAGTGCAGGGTGAACCGCGCAGTCAGCACGGTCCCATTCATTACACTGTTCCTTTGATTCTGGTAGCTCTAACGAGCAAACCAATGCTCACCAACGGGCCGTTTGGAGACACAATCCGATCTCGGTTCGTCACGCGCGTTGCATTTGAATAACTGGAGCGCCATGTCTGCCAGAGACAGCATTATTCCAGAAAAATAATGTAATATATTGATTTTAAACAATAAAATATGGTTGGCGTGAATGTGACTGTGGGTGCTGTCCGCGCTCAGGGTAGTCCAAGCGCGTCCTTGGCGTGGCGGAGCAGGGCTTCCGGTTTGATTGGTTTATTCAGGTAGCCGGAAGCGCCATAGGCCAGTGCAGCGACAATGTCGTCGCGCTCGGCGCGCGCAGTGACCACGATGATCGGCGTGTTCTTGAATTGCGGATGCTCGTGCAGCTTGCCGAGTACGTCGAGTCCGACAGCATCGGCCAGCTCCACGTCCATGATGATTAGATCCGGCGGCGATTTTCCCAACGCTGCGACGATTTCCACCTTGCCGCCCGCGCCGCGGACGTCGAAACCGCCCTGCATCAGGCCGCGCGCGGCCGCCAGCGCTTCGGCTTCGTGGCTGTCGATGACCAGCACGACATGCTTGTTGCCGCCGCTGCGCGGCGCAATCGGTTTGCCGGGGCGGTTCAGTATGCTGATCTGGTAGCCGGCTTTGAGGCGGCGTGCGCCGGACAAGGTGCCCTCGGCCTCCTGGCGTCGCTGCAGCGTGGGTTCCTTGGGGCGTTCGCTGAGAAAACTCTCCAGGTCTGCGGCGTTCGCCAGTGGTTTCTCTGCAACAGTCTCTATGTAGCCGTCCGCCGCCAGTTGCGCCAGCGCTGCATCAATGTCGCCGGCGCGTGGAAACTTTGCCCGGAGTTCTTCACCGCTGGCCACATAGCCGACTGCGGCGAGCAAACCCTTCAGACCGGGCTTGAGCAAGCCCGGTTTGGCGACCATTTCGGCGACGCCTTTGGCGGTCGTGCGATATACAATTTTATCAGTCATTTCAGCAGTTTACGCCAATTTACCGGCGACATGATCGGCGATGGCGAGTGAGGCCGTCAACCCCGGCGATTCGATGCCGAACAGGTTGACCAGGCCAGGCACGCCATGATCGCGCGGTCCGCTGATCACGAAATCCTGCACCGGTTCTCCGGGCCCGGTAATGCGCGGACGAATACCGGTGTAGCCGGGTTGCAGCGTGCCGTCGGCCAGTCCGGGGTAATAGCGGCGGATGGCTTCGTAAAACGCCGGTTCGCGGCTCTCGTCAAAGCGGTAGTCGATATCGTTAATCCAGCCGAAATCCGGGCCGAATTTGACCTGACCGCCGAGGTCGATGGTGACGTGTACACCCAGCCAGTCGGCGCGGGTGACCGGATAGACCAGGTGATTGAACGGGGATTTGCCGGTGAGCGTGTAGTAATGACCGATGGCGTAATAAGTCGGCGGAATGCTCTGTGCCGGAATGCCGCGGATGCTGCGGGCGACTGCGGGCGCTTTCAGTCCGGCGGCATTGATGAGCGTGCGGCAGCGGATATTCATGGCTTCAGTGCCGCCGACATGCAGCGCTATGTCGTCAGCGCTGACGGCGCCGGAGATGACCGGACTGGCCAGCGCGAGCGCAGCGCCATGCGATTCAGCGTCACCGAGATAAGCGAGCATCAGGCCATGACTGTCGATGATGCCGGTGGACGGGGAATAAAATCCGGCGGCAGCACGCACGTTCGGCTCCAGTTTGGCCAATTCGTCACTCGACAGCAGCCGCAGGTCGTCAACACCGTTGGTTTTTCCCTGCGCCATGTATTTGTGCATGGCCGGCACCTGCGCCTCTTCGCAGGCGACGACGACTTTTCCGATATTACGGTGCCGCACATCATGCTCGGCGCAGTAGCGGTAGAGCGCCTGCTTGCCGGGCACGCACAACCGCGCCTTCAGCGACCCGGAAGCGTAGTAGATGCCGGCGTGAATGACTTCCGAATTGCGCGCGCTGGTGTGGGTGCCGAAGGCCTCTTCGGCTTCAAGGATGACCACCTCCCGGCCGTCGAACGCCATGCGGCGGGCGATGGCCAGGCCGACGACGCCGGCGCCGATGACGACGCAGTCGAGTTGCTCGTCCATGTACTCACCCATTCATGTGCTCACTCATGTCGAATCTGCAGTGGCATTGCGGCAAAGCCGCGGAGTGTACTTGAAATCCGCGGCGCATCGTACACTCGGCGGCATGGATGCTTGGGATCCGCTGTTCATCGACCGTTCACCGATGCTGGCGGCGCTGCGCGCGGCGGCGGCCGGGCTGTGCGACGCGGACTGGCCGTCTGTAGCTGCACTGCAGAGCGTGGTGGATCGCGCCGCTGTGCGCACCGGCTCCGGCTTGGCGCTGCGTCTGCTGCCGCCGGCGCGATCCGGCCCGGACGCCGGCGCCTATGAACGGCGGGTGTTCGAGCGGGGCGAGCTGGCGGTGCGCGAGCGCAACTGGCATGACCTGTTCAATGTGCTGGCATGGTTGACGTTTCCACGGGCAAAAGCGGCACTGAATGCGCGGCATTGCGCAGTTTCCGGGAATGATCGGCACGGCCGGCGCGGCCCGGTGCGCGACGCGCTGACCCTGTTTGATGAAAGCGGCGTGATTGTCGTATCAGTGGATGCGGCATTGCTGCAGATGATCCGCGATTTTCAGTGGCGGTCATTGTTCTGGACACACCGCGCCGATGTCGTGCGTGACCTGCGTTGCATGCTGTTCGGCCACGCGCTGTGCGAAAAGGCGTTGGCGCCGTACCGGGGCATCACCGGTCGCGGCCTGCTGTTTGCCATCGACCGCGATTTCCTGGAGTTGTCGCTGCCGGAGCAATTGACGCACATCGACAGCCGCCTCGCCGCACAAATCGCCGATCCACAGGCGTTGCTGCGTACGGATCAACTGGCGCCGGTGCCGGTGCTGGGCGTGCCGGGTTGGTGTGCGGATAACGAAGACGCGGCGTATTACGACGACCGGACTTACTTCCGGCCGGGAAGGCGGGTTACGCCGATTGAGCGCGCGTGAAGTAGGGTTGCGTGTGGAACACGCTCGCGCTGAATCGGTGTCCCTGGAAAGTCAGGTGGCGTTTCAGTACGAAATCGAACAGCAGCGGGTTGTGCTGACGAATCGCCGACAGTACCGCCGCAACGGGCGCGGTAATGAAGCCCTCTGCCACCATGTGATTGACCGAAAACAGCGGCATGATGCCGGGCAGGGGATAGTCGGAGCCGTTGAGCAGCCGGGGATGCCAGTCCGTGCGTTCAAGAATGCGTTTGAGCGCCGGCCCGGCGCGGTTGATCTGCGTGACTGCCGAGAGGTCTCCGCTGAGCAGTTTTTCGTAGCGCGCATCGTCCATCAACCGCGAAAATAATTCGAAACTGGTGACGTAGGGGCCGTTGGCGCCGCGGTCGAGATCCTGATCCTGGCCCATGGTGGCGCAATGCGCGACGACGACACGCACGCCGTGATCCAGTGCGCGGCGCAGCCGCAGCGGGTTGCCGAGCGACTGGCGGTCGCCGACATGCACGGCGCGTTCCATGCCGCCGTGGGTGATCAGCGGCAGCCCGGTGCGGGCAAGTGCCGCGTAAAAGGCGTCGCAGCGCGCCGACGCCGGGTCGATATTCATCGCCGCCGGCAGCCATTTCACGGCGCGTGCGCCGTGGCGGAGAGCATGATCCAGCGCGGCCAGCGCATCGCGGCGGTAGGGATGTATCGAGGCGATCCACTCGAACGCGCGGGGGTGTGCCTGAGCCGTGTGCCGGGCGTAGACATCGGGAATGTAAAACGACGAGTGTTCCGGCGTCGCATCGCCGGACTCATTGCGGGCATGATCAAAAGCCAGCAGCATCAGCTTGCAGCCGGGGCGCAGGCCGTCGAGCAGATTG
>JANNHN010000499.1:0-1593 GCA_031404395.1 Betaproteobacteria bacterium | reverse complement strand
CTGGCGTGTGTGCCGTCGCGGCTGCTTGACGCTACGCGCGCCGCGCTGGCCAAGACCCGGGAAGTCGCACGCGATGCGTTCGGTCTCGATCTGCGTATCGCCACGGTGCCGGTGACGGACATCCGTGCTGCGGGCTTCGCGGTGCAGGTGGCGCGGTATCGCGTTTCAGAAAATTATGTGCAGGCGGTTTTTTCCGGCGGCGGCATCTCTTACGCCGACGCCATCATCAAGGACACGGCCACCGCAGCGCGTTACGCCATTGTGCCGGGCAGCGTCGAGCCGCGCGGGAATTACGATGGCTTCGAGTGCCGCTGGGAAGATATTCCCAGCCGCCACGGCGAGACGGTGAGTCTGATGGTGCTGGCGCTGCACTACGAACCCGAGCGTGCTGCGGCGGTGTACCGCAATGTGATTGGCAAGGTACGCGAGATTTACGGTGATGAAGATGCCTGTCATCCGGTATCGGTGCCGAAACTGGCGATGACGCTGGAATCGGGGTTGCTTGCCGACGAACTGGGGGTGCGCACCGGCAAGGCAACCGGCTTCGCCCGCTGGCGACGGTTGATGTGGACGCGCGCCATGGTGCTGCTCGGCAGGGTGCTGATGCGTTACGGGATCAGGACGCAGGAAACCGACTGGAGTCAGTACAAGCAGACGCTGGCGCGCAATTCCGATGTGCGCAAGTTCTGCGATGTCTATCGTCAGATTCTTTCCGGTACCGCGGTACAGCGGCTCGCGCTCGATGCATGGCTGCAGGAGCAATTAAAGGCGCGTCATCTGCTCTATGGTCTGCATGTCGCCGACCGCGCGCACATGACCTGCCTGGTGTTCGATTACGCCGGCCGCCATCTGCATTTTATCGACGGCGCCGACGGCGGATTGTTTCTTGCAGCGAAGGCGTTCAAGGAGCGGGCCACTGCGTATGTAAGCCGCACCGGGATTTGAGATGCGCCGGAAAAATAATATAACCTGTTGTTTTTGTTTTAATAATTACTGAACCGCGATGGCGTGCCTGTGCAACAAAATTTTGCCATCGCAGCAGCGCACGCGTATTGTCTGCGGCCAAGCGGGCGCGCGACCCGTTCACGCAGGTGACAAGGGAACACTTGAAGAGGAGCAGGGAATCATGACCATGATGTTGAAGCACGCACTGGCAGTACTGGCCGCGATCATTTCATTGAACGCGTTTGCGCAGGAATATCCGACGCGGCCACTGCGAATCGTCGTGCCGTTTCCGCCGGGCGGCGCCGGCGATACGCTGGCACGCCTGATCGGGCCACCGATGTCCAAGGCGCTGGGCCAGAACATCGTGATCGAGAGCCGCACCGGCGCCAACACGGTAATCGCCACCGAGCTGGTATCGCGCGCGCCCGCCGACGGTTACACCCTGCTGGTGATGGCGACGAGCTTTACCGTGAATCCGTTCGCGCATGCGAAGCTGCCGTACGACACGCTGCGCGATTTTCACGGGGTGACGCGGATGGTCTATAACCCGCTGATGTTCTGCGCGCATCCGTCGCTGCCGGTAAAAACGATGAAAGAACTCGTTGCGCTGGCGAAGGCGCGGCCCGGCGAGTTGACCTGGGGCGTGTC
>JANNHN010000498.1:0-20569 GCA_031404395.1 Betaproteobacteria bacterium | reverse complement strand
GGAAAGCCTTGGCCGTCGGAATCAGCTCCCGGCCCTCACGCACCAGATATTTATCAGCGATCAGCCGTTCGATGATCGTGGCGCGGGTCGCCGGCGTGCCCAACCCTTTCTGCGCCATGGCTTCGCGCAGATCATCGTCTTCGATCAATTTGCCGGCGCCTTCCATTGCGCTCAACAATGTTGCTTCCGTGTAACGCGCCGGCGGTTTGGTGGCAAGCGCCAGTACATCGACCGCATCCGCGGGCGGGCGTTCGCCTTTGGTTACCGCGGGCAGATTGGCGCTTTCCTGCTGCTCGTCCTTGCCATAAATGGCGAGCCAGCCCGGTTTCACCAGAATTTTGCCTTCGGTCTTGAACTTGTGTGACGCCACTTCGGTGATGCGCGTGGTTACCAGATGTTCTGCCGACGGGAAAAACACAGCCAGGAACCGCCGTGCCACCAGATCGTAGATTTTCTGCTGCACCTCGTTCAGGTTCTTCGGCGGCTGCGGTGTCGGAATAATGGCGAAATGGTCCGATACCTTGGTGTTGTCAAATATGCGCTTGTTGGCCTTGACCCAGCTGTTTTTGATGATTTCCTTGGCGAATGAACCCAGGTCCGGTTCGTCTGCAATCGCCTTCAGCGTTGTTTTTACCGTGGGCAAATAATCTTCAGGCAGATGGCGGGAATCAGTGCGTGGATAGGTCAGCGCCTTGTGTCTTTCATACAGCTCCTGCGCAATCGACAGAGTGGTTTTTGCCGAAAAACCAAAGCGGCCATTGGCTTCACGCTGCAGCGAGGTGAGGTCAAACAGCGTCGGTGAAAGCTGTGTCGATGGTTTGGATTCCTCGGTGACCGCGCCTGTCTTGCCGCGGCAAGCCGCAGCGATTTTCTCCGCCGCAGCCTTGTTCCACAGACGACTGTCACGGCGTTCAGGGTCGTTTTCGTCGCGCTTGAACGCCGGGTCGAACCAGCGGCCTTCGTAGTTTCCGGCTTTGGCGGTGAAAGTCGCACGGACTTCGCAGTAATCGCGCGGTACGAACTTGCGGATTTTCAATTCCCGGTCTGCGACGATCATCAGCGTTGGCGTCTGCACCCGGCCAACGGTCGTCAGGTAGAACCCGCCGCCCTTGCTGTTGAATGCCGTCATTGCGCGTGTGCCGTTGATGCCCACCAGCCAGTCGGCCTCGCTGCGGCTGCGCGCAGCATCGGCGAGCGGCTGCATGTCCTCGTCGGAACGCAGATGCGTGAATGCTTCACGAATTGCCGCCGGGGTCATCGATTGCAGCCACAGACGCGAGATGGGCTTGTTCGTTTTTGTGGCTTGCATGATGTAGCGGAAAATCAGCTCACCCTCGCGTCCGGCGTCACAGGCGTTGATCAGCTTGGTGACATCCTTGCGTTTGAGCAACTTCGCCAGCACCTTCAGCCGCGCCTCGCTTTTGGCAATCGGATTCAGGTCAAAATGCGGCGGAATAACCGGCAGGTGCGCGAATGACCATTTACCGCGTTTGACTTCAAATTCTTCCGGCACCGTAATCTCAAGCAGATGACCCACTGCCGAGGACAGCACGTGGTTGCCACTCTCAAAATAATCGCCGTGCCGCGTGAAGCCGCCGAGCGCACGGGCGATGTCGCTGGCGACAGAAGGTTTTTCCGCAATGATGAGCGTTTTGGCCATGATGTTTATTTGGATACGCAGCGGTCAAGCCGCAGACACAGCGGGCGCCGCGTGCGGCGCCCCGATGAAAAGAGCGCCAGATGATAAGAACAATCCCCGGCGAGCGCAAGCCGGGACGGAAACCGGGTCAGCGCACGCGCTGCCAGCGTCCGCCAGGCAAGCTTTCGATGAATCCGTCCAGTTCCAGTGCGGTCAGCGCAGCAATAATGGCGGCAGTGTCCATACCGCTGCGTTGTTTCAGTGCTTCGAGATCGCACGGATCATGACCGATGTGGGTGAGCAGTCCCTGTGGTTCCGCCAACGGCGTCGCAGGCTCAGCCGCAGATGCAACAAGACCGAGTTCTTCAAGTACATCCTGCGCCGACTCCACCAGCTTTGCACCCTGCTTGATCAATGCGTGGCAACCTTTGGCAAGCGGCGAATGAATTGAGCCGGGGATCGCAAATACTTCGCGACCTTGCTCGGCGGCAAGGCGCGCGGTGATCAACGATCCGCTGGAAATCGCGGCCTCAACGACCAGGCAGCCACGCGACAGGCCGCAAATCAGACGGTTGCGCCGCGGAAAATTGGCCGCCAGCGCCGGCGTACCCAGCGCAAATTCGGAGATTAATGCGCCGCGTTCAGCGATATCGTGTGCGAGTGCGCGATTGCGTGCCGGATAGACGATATCGAGTCCGGTGCCGACCACGGCGATCGTGGATCCCGCACCTTCCAATCCGCCGCGATGCGCAGCGGCGTCAACACCCAAGGCGAGACCGCTGACGATGGTAAGTCCGGCATTGCTGAGAGCCGCCGAAAAAGCTTCGGCATTATTGACGCCCTGCGCGGTGGCATTACGGCTGCCGACGACGGCAAAGCTGTCACGATTCAGCAAATCGCGGCGGCCTTTCACATAAATCAGCGGCGGCGGATCGGAGATTTGCAGCAGCGCCTGCGGGTACTCGGCATCTGCCAGCGTGACCACATGATTGGCAGGGTCCTCGAGCCACTGCGCAACGCCGGCACGGGCATCGTCGTCAGCGCCGCCGTTGTGTATGGCCGATGCAATTTTTTCAGCGACAATTGCGCGCAGTTCCCGGGGATTCGCCGCCAATACGTTCGCGGGAGAACCGTGGGCAACCAGCAGTTTGCGCAGCGACTGCGGACCCAATCCCGGCAACAGGCTCAAACGCAGCCAGGCATCAAGGTCCGCGTCTAAAGGCATCGCCATGCAGCCGTGATCAATGACGCTGTAAAGCGGGGAGGCTGCGGGCCTCCCGGGGCAGGATCAGGGGGTCGTTACGAAATCGGAAACGGCAACCGGACGGCTCGCTTCCATGATCAGCGCGAACGACGCGCGGTCAAAGGTGCGGAAGATCATCAGCAGTCCGTAACGATCGTCAGGAAGCTTGGCGATGCCCTCACGGGTTACTGTTTCGCCTTTACCGAGGATCACGTCGCGCGGCGGCAGCGGTTCGGTGTGGTACGTCCGCGGCGCGTCGCTGCCGGAAGGGCCGGTGCGGCCAAACAGGGCTTCGGTGCGTTGCGCATAGAGCGCGCTGGTCTGGCTGCGCTCGATGGCGAGCACGTGTCCGACTTCAAGACCGTCCCTGCTGCCCTTGGACAGCGCAACGATGGACAGCGGCCCGGTTTCGTTCAGGCTGCCGTATGCCGAGATGATGCGGCCTTTTATTTTCTTGGTCGGGGGGTGCGGCAGATAGGCGAAGACGGGAATCTGTTTGCCCAGCGGCAGCAGGCGGTCGTCCCGGTAAATCTCCTGCACCGATTTCACGATTTCGATGGTGGCGACTTCGCCATGCTGGCTGACGACAGCCTCGCCGAGATAAGTCGCCTCGTAGCCCAGCAACTCGTTGGTATCCGGATCAATCAGTGCATCACCGCGGCGGAATATTTGCCACTGATTGCCCTTGTCCCTGGTGATGCCCTGGACGAAGGCGCGATCACCGGCACCCAGCGTAACGCGGCTTTCAGAGGTAGCGACGATGCGCGCAGCCCCTTCCAACTCATCGGCGCCGACGACCAGAGGCCTGGACAGGAAAGGCTCGATGGCGGCAGGTGCGATGCTGGGCACTGCATTGCGTGCGCTGCGTTCGACGCGGATTTTCGGTTCGAGCCTGGTTGTTGGCAGCGTGACCATACTCAGTTGTGCTCCGCCAGCGGCGCCACGGTCGAGCACCAGCACATCGCCGGGGAGGATCAGGTGTGGATTCTTGACCTGTTCCTGGTTCATTTTCCACAGCTCGGGCCAGCGCCACGGCTCCTTCAGGTAGCGACCGGAGATGCCCCACAGCGTGTCGCCCTTTTGCACCGTATAACGATCCGGAGCGTTATCCTTCAGTGCAGCGGGCTCGGCCGCCACGGCGAACCACACCGGAGTTATCAACAAAATCAGGGATATAATTGCTTTTCGCATAGGGAATCCTACCTTTTATGAGCGCGGTGCCGACGCGTTGTGCAGAATCCGCAGGCAACGTGAGAGTTTAGTTTAAATTCTGCATCTAGCTGTTTAAATTGGCAAGTTTTTCATGGCTTTACTTCAGATACTGCACTACCCGGATCCGCGGTTGCACAAAGTTGCTGCACCTGTCAGGCGGGTGGATGACAAAATACGTAAATTAATCAAAGACATGGCTGATACTATGTACGCTGCGCCGGGTATCGGCCTTGCCGCAACACAGGTCGATGTCCATTTGCGGCTCATCGTCATCGATATTTCGGAAAACCGGAACCATTTGCAGGTCTTCATTAACCCGGAATTACTTTCCACCGAAGGTGAGGCAGAGTGCGAAGAGGGTTGTCTTTCGGTGCCGGGCATCTACGAAAAGGTGACCCGGGCAGCACAAGTCGTGGTGTCGGCGCAGAACGAGCAGGGAGTGCGGCGGGAGGTTGCCGCGGATGGACTGCTTGCGGTTTGTATCCAGCACGAGATGGATCATCTGGTCGGCCGGGTGTTCGTCGAAAAACTGTCACGGCTGAAGCAGCGGCGCATCACCGCCAAACTGGCCAAGCAGCAGCGCCAGGCGATGTAACTGGCTCGCGCGGCGTTGCGTCGGGGAAGTCTTGAAAATCATTTTTGCAGGTACGCCGGCGTTTGCCGCCACCGCGCTCGACGCGCTGGTTGCCGCCGGGCACAGTATCGTCCTCGTGTTGACGCAGCCCGATCGGCCTGCCGGCCGCGGCCTCGGCCTGCAGCCCTCGCCGGTCAAGCAGCTCGCGCTGGCGCGGCAGATTCCGCTGGTCCAGCCCGCGACATTGAAAGACGAGGCCATCGTCGCCATGCTGACCGCGTTGGATGCCGACATCATGGTCGTAGCCGCCTATGGCCGGCTGATTCCCCGTGAGCTGCTGGATATACCGCTGCGGGGCTGCGTGAACATCCACGCCTCGCTGTTGCCGCGCTGGCGTGGTGCTGCGCCGATACAGCGCGCAATTCTTGCCGGAGATCGCGAGACCGGCGTGACCATCATGCAAATGGACGCCGGGCTCGATACCGGCGCCATGCTGCTGACACTGCCCGTGCTGATCGCTGACGATGATACTGCGCAAACGCTGCACGACAAGTTGGCCACAACCGGGGCGCAGCTGATCGTGCGCACGCTTGATGGGGCGCCGCAGCCGGTACCGCAGGATGCTGCGAAGGCGACCTACGCTGCCAAAATCAATAAATCCGAAGCGCGTATCGACTGGATGCGATCCGCCGTCGATATCGACCGGCAGATCCGCGCATTCAATCCGGCACCGGGGGCGCATACCACGCTGCAGGGACAGTTGGTCAAAGTCTGGCGTGCTGCGCCGGTTGCCGGCCACGGCGCGCCAGGTACGGTGCTGCACGCCGGAGCGGACGGCGTCGTTGTCGCTGCAGGCGTCGGCGCATTGTGCCTGCTGGAATTGCAGCGCGCCGGCGGCAAGCGTCTTCCAGTACAGGTTTTTCTTGCGGGAACACCAGTGGCGCCGGGCGTGCGCTTTGACGGCTGACGATGGAACGCATCCAGTGCCTTGCTGCAGGCGTCGTCGCCCGTGTTTTGACCTCTGGACACAACCTGGATGCCGTGCTTGCCGAAACCTGGCGGCAAAACCCGGCGCTGGCTGCGCAAGAACGCGGCGCCGTGCAGGATCTGACTTACGGCGCATTGCGTTTTCGTGGTCGCCTCGAAGGCATCCTGCGCCATTTGCTGCAGAAGCCGCTGAAAGACGCTGTCGTCCGGCATCTGCTGCTGGTGGCGCTCTACCAGTTGAGCCACACCCGTGCGCGACCCTATGCGATTGTCGATCACGCCGTTGCCGCATGCGCGCGCCTCGGTCATCCCCAGGCGCGGGGGCTGGTCAACGCCATCCTGCGCAACTTTCAGCGCCGCGGTCCTGAGGCCGAAGCGGCTGCCGCGGCGACCGATGAAGGCCGTTATTCCCATCCGCAGTGGTGGATCAGCAAACTCACTGCGCAGTATCCGGACGATTTCCGCAGCATTCTTGAGGCCGGCAATGCCCGGCCGCCGCTGACGTTGCGCGTGAACCGTCGCCGCATCGCGCGCGACGACTATCTTGCATTGCTGGAACGCGATGCGATTGCAGCGCGTGCGATCGGCCGGCATGGCGTCACCATCGACCGGCCGCGCCCGGTGGCGGAACTCCCGGGATTTACCGAGGGCCTGGTATCCGTGCAGGATGCCGGTGCGCAATTGGCCGCTGAACTGCTGGATGTGCGCGACGGCATGCGCGTACTCGATGCCTGTGCTGCGCCCGGCGGCAAGACTGCGCATCTGCTTGAGTTGGCGAATCTGGAGCTTACGGCGGCTGATATTGACCCGCTGCGACTGCAGCGGGTCGCGGAGAATCTGACGCGGCTGTCGCTGCGCGCGCGTTTGTTGCAGGCCGATGCGGAACGACCGGAAGAATGGCGCGATGCCGGCGTTTTTGATCGCATTCTGGCCGACGTGCCATGTACCGCGTCCGGCGTGGTTTGCCGTCATCCGGATATCAAGTGGTCGCGCAAGGCCGCGGATATTCCGCCGCTTGTCGTCCGGCAGTCGCGCATTCTTGACACGCTTTGGCAGTTGCTGGGCAGAGGTGGTAAATTGCTGTATGCAACCTGCTCTGTTTTCAGCGAAGAGAATCGCCTGCAGGTTGAGCATTTTATTGCCGGCCATCCCGATGCGCGGCAGCAACCTCTCCCGCCGCTCACTGACGGCATAAAAACGGTACAAGGCCAACTTCTTCCTGATGCTGCGCATGATGGATTTTTTTACGCTGTTCTGGAGAAGGTCTGACCGGACCGCGTGGTTGCTCGCGTTTGCGCTGGCGGCGTTCCCGGCGTTCCCGGCGTTCGCCGCGCAGCCGCATGGCATCGAAGTGTCCCGCGCCACGGTTTTGACCGCGGACGACAACTACCTGCTGGAAGCAGATATCGACGTGGTCCTGTCGGCACCGCTGGAAGATGCACTGCACAAGGGCATCCCGCTTTACTTCCTGCTGGAATTCGAACTGGTCCGCTCGCGGTGGTACTGGTTCAACGACAAGGCTGTCGTGCTGCATCGGCAATTCCGGTTGTCATACAACGCGCTGACCCGCCAGTATCGCGTTGGTGTCGGTGCGTTCTACCAGAATTTGCCGACGCTGAAAGAGGCGCTGCTGTTCATGAGCAAGGTGCGCCGGCGCGAAGATCTGGAGCCCGGCACACTCAACAAAGGCGCGGTTTATTCTGCGGCGCTGCGCCTGCGGCTTGATACTTCGCAACTGCCCCGGCCGTTCAATCTGAATACGCTGGGTTCGCGTGAATGGAATCTGGGCTCCGACTGGTATCGCTGGACGGTGACGCCATGACTATGGCTACCCGCATTCCGTCCCGCGCCGGCGCGATCATGCGCTATCTGCTGTTGTTGTGCGTCGCACTCGGCATCGCCGCCATTTTCCTGCTGGCGTCCGCCAGCGCCAATACGGTGTTGTTTTCGGAGTATTACCCGGTATTGCTGGGTATCAACCTGGCAATTGCGCTGCTGCTTGCCGGTATGGTGACCTACCAACTGATCAGTCTGCGGCGACGGCTCAGGGCCGGTATCTTCGGCGCCAAGCTGACGGTGCGCCTGGTGACACTGTTTGCGTTGATGGCGATGTTGCCAGGAGCGCTGATCTACGGTGTCTCGGTGCAGTTTGTTTCGAAGAGTATCGAATCGTGGTTCGACGTGCGGCTGGACGGCGCGCTGGAGAGTGGTCTTAATCTCGGCCGCAGCGCACTGGATGGACGCCTGAAAGAGCTGGCAACAAAGGCCGATAAACTGGGCTTGGCCCTGTCGATGCAGCCGGCATCAGAACACGTTACGGCGCTGCGTGGTTTGCGGGAACAGGCGGGCGTCGAAGAAGCCACATTGTTCAGCATGCAAGGCAAAGTCCTGGCGTTTTCCGGCAAGGAGCGCAAAGGCATTGTCCCCGATGCGCCCAGCGCTGCGGCCATGCGTCAGATTGGCTTGCAACAGACCTATAGCGTCATCGAAGCCATCCCGGGCCGCGGTCTGTATTTGCGCGTACTGACGCCGGTCAATGTAGTGTCGCTGACCGAAGAATCCCGCGTACTGCAGTTGCTGCAGGCGGTGCCGGCTCAGCTGGCGCAGGATGCCGAAATCGTGCAGACCGGATACCGTGAATATCAGGAATTGCAGCTGTCGCGGCGCGGGTTGAAGAGGCTGTACGCGATCACACTGACACTGACGCTGCTGCTGGCGCTGCTGTCTTCGCTCGGCCTGGCGTTTGTGCTGTCGGACCGGTTGTCGGCGCCGCTCAGCGCCCTGGTCGAAGGCACGCGCGCAGTTGCCCAGGGCGACTTCAGTCGCCGCGCTGCAGTGGCCAGCAGCGACGAACTGGGTCTGCTGACGCAATCGTTTAACAGCATGACCCTGCAGCTTGCCGAAGCGCAGGCGCGTGTCGAGCGCAACCAGGCACAACTCGCACACGCCAATACCTATCTGGAAAGCGTGCTGGCTCATCTGTCCGCGGGCGTGCTGACCTTCGACAGCGGTTTGCATCTGCGCTCGGCGAATCCCGTCGCCTCGCAACTCCTCCGCGTCGATTGCAGCACACTGGTTGATCGCGGCATTCAGGATTGGGCTGCGACGGAGCCGGCACTGGCGTCGCTGGCGAAGGATATTGTCGATGCCATCTGCCTGCCCGACGCGCGCGAATGGGAGCGCCAGGTAGAGCGCGAGATGAAGGACGGCACGCAGGTGCTGCTGCTGCGCGGCACGCGCTTCGGCGATGGCGCTGAAGCCGGCCTGATCGTTGTTTTCGACGACATCACCCACCTGCTGCAGGTGCAGCGCGATGCCGCGTGGGCGGAAGTGGCGCGGCGCCTTGCCCATGAGATCAGGAATCCGCTGACGCCGATCCAGTTGTCGGCCGAAAGGCTGCAACTCAAGCTTGAGCCAAAACTGTCGAGCGCAGATGCAGAAATTCTCGTGCGATCGACGCAGACGATCGTCAGCCAGGTTGCAGCGCTGAAACGCATGGTGGATTCGTTCAGTCAGTACGCACGCACGCCGGAGCCGATGCTGCGTGCGCTGGATCTGAACGGGCTGATTCGTGAAGTGCTGGTGTTGTATGAATCACTGGGCTCGGCGATGGTGGTGAATCTCACTGCAGATCTTCCGCCGGCGCAGTGCGATGCGATGCTGATCCGGCAGGTGGTTCATAATCTGCTACAGAATGCGCAGGATGCGTTGGCCGGCAACGCCGCTCCACGCATTGAAATCTCAACAGTATTGCGCGACGGACACGTCGAACTCGCAGTGACCGATAATGGGGCGGGTTTTCCCGAGCACCTGATCAAGCGCGCATTTGAACCTTATGTGACGACCAAGCCGCGCGGCACCGGACTCGGCTTGTCGATCGTGCGCAAGATTATCGAAGAACATCACGGCGAGGTGGCGTTGTCCAATGTAGCGCCACATGGTGCACGCGTGGCCATCGTATTGCCTGTTGTCACTGAGAGCGCGAGCGAACGCTCGGCAGCCTAAAAACAAAAATGAGCAAAGAAATAGGAAAAATGAACACGGTGATGAGCGTGAAAATGAACATTAAAGATACGGAACATGCGACAAATACTGATAGTTGATGACGAAATCGGCATTCGTGAACTGTTGTCGGAAATTCTTTCCGACGAAGGCTACGACGTGAAGCTCGCAGAGAATGCGCGCGCTGCGCGTGCTTTCCGCACCCAGACGCGACCTGATCTGGTGCTGCTCGATATCTGGATGCCGGATACCGACGGCATTACGCTGCTCAAGGAATGGGCCAGTACCGGCCAACTGACCATGCCGGTGGTGATGATGTCGGGCCACGGCACCATCGATACGGCGGTTGAAGCGACGCGCATCGGCGCTTACGATTTTCTTGAAAAACCAATCGCGCTGCAGAAATTGCTGGCTACCGTCGGCAAGGCGATGACGCGCGCCGAACAACGGCCGCATGCCGCCGCCGCACTGGGCGCGCTGGGTCGCGCGCCGGCGGTGCAGATGCTCAAACAGCGCCTCGAACGCATTGCTGCAAGCCGCGCGCCGGTACTGATCCATGGTGCGCCGGGGTGTGCGTTCGAAGCCTGTGCGCGGGCGTTGCACACGCCCAGCATGACCTGGACAACAGTAGATCTCGGTTCACAGACTGTCGACGCGCCGCTGGATCTGCTGCAAGGTGTGCGCGGCGGCACACTGTTCGTGCGCGATGTGGCTGAGTTCAGCAAGCTCGAACAGCGCGGCCTTTATGTACTGCTGTCGCAGGCCGAGCGTTATAACGTGCGCGTCATTTGCGGCACGACGCGGCCACTGGCTGACATGGTGGCGGCCGGCGCGTTTGACGATCGCGTTTACCAACTGCTCGGTGCGACGACGGTACAACTGCCGCTGCTGCGCGATCAGCGTGACGACATTCCGGAGCTGGCCGGCATCATCCTCAACGATCTCATCGAGCAGAAACTGGTGTCCCCGCGGCACTTCAGCACAGCCGCGCTTAACGCCCTGCGTAACTACAACTGGCCGGGCAACATGTCAGAACTGCGCAGCGTCGTGCAAACGCTGGCCAATACGGCGTCGGGCGAACAGATTTCACTCGAGGAAACGCAGCAGGCGCTGCCGCAGACAGCAAGCCCGTCGGCTTCCGCATCGCTGCAGCTTGACGCACCGTTGCGCGATGCGCGCAACGCCTTCGAGCGCATCTATTTTGAGTATCACCTCGCCAGAGAGGGCGGCAATATCAGCCATGTGGCTGATATCGTGGGCCTTGAGCGCACGCATTTGTACCGCAAGCTCAAGCACTTGGGCATCAAGACTTCGCGCAAGAACGGCGAGTGAACCCAGGCGGTAAATGGGGCCTTCTGCTCTCGCGCAGCGCGGGGGTCAGCCGCTATAATCACGGCTTTTCCGCCCCGCCATTCCATCAGGATTGCAAGACATGAGTTCCCGACCCGAGTTGGCGAACGCGCTGCGCGCGTTGGCGATGGACGCCGTACAACAGGCCAACTCCGGCCATCCCGGCATGCCGATGGGCATGGCCGAAATCGCCGAGGCGCTGTGGCATCGCCACCTGCGCCACAACCCGGCGCATCCGCAATGGGCCAACCGTGACCGCTTCGTGCTGTCGAACGGGCACGGTTCCATGCTGCTCTACGCGCTGCTGCACCTGACCGGCTATGACCTGCCGATCGAAGAACTGAAGCGCTTCCGCCAGCTGCATTCAAAAACACCGGGTCATCCCGAGCACGGCATGGCGCCCGGCATCGAGACCACCACCGGCCCGCTGGGTCAGGGCATCGCCAATGCCGTCGGCATGGCGCTCGCCGAACGCGTGCTTGCAGCATCATTCAACCGCGACAACCATACCGTCGTCGATCACCGCACTTATGTATTTCTCGGTGACGGCTGCCTGATGGAAGGCATATCGCACGAAGCTTGTGCGCTTGCCGGCACGCTCAAGCTGCACAAGCTGATTGCCCTGTATGACGACAACGGCATTTCCATAGACTCTGAAAAAGGTAAAATAAAACAATGGTTTACAGATAATACGCCGCAGCGCTTCGCCGCTTACGGGTGGCATGTCATCTATGGTGTCGATGGTCATGACGCCGATGCTGTCGATGCCGCGATCCGGCAAGCGCAGGCCGAGCCGGCGCGACCCAGCCTGATCTGCTGCAAGACAGTGATCGGCAAGGGCGCACCAAAAAAGCAAAACACCGGTGGTGCGCATGGCGCGCCGCTGGGCGCCGAAGAAATCGCTGCAACGCGCGCGGCGATTGGCTGGTCGCACCCGCCCTTCGAGATTCCGGAAGCGGTACGCGCCGAATGGGATGCGCGTCAGCGTGGCGCCGCGCAGGAAGCGGAATGGAATCAGAAATTCGCGGTCTACGCCGCCGCGCATCCGGATCTCGCCATGGAATTCAAGCGCCGCATGGCCGGCGAACTGCCCGCCGACTGGGCCGCGCGCCGCGATGTCTTTCTCGCGCAGACTGTGCAGAAAGCGGAGACCATCGCCACGCGCAAGGCTTCGCAGAATGCGATCGAAGGTTATGCGCCGGCGCTGCCCGAACTGATCGGCGGTTCGGCCGATCTCGCCGGATCCAATCTGACGCTGTGGTCGGGCTCGAAAGGCGTGGGTGCGACCGGCGGCGGCAACTATATTTACTTCGGCGTGCGCGAATTCGGCATGGCTGCGATCTGCAACGGCATTGCATTGCACGGTGGCCTGATCCCGTACCACGCGACATTCCTCGTATTCTCCGACTATGCGCGTAATGCGTTACGCATGGCGGCGCTGATGAAGCAGCGTGTGGTGTGCGTGTTCACCCACGATTCAATCGGCCTCGGTCAGGACGGTCCTACGCATCAGCCGGTGGAGCATGCGGCATCGCTGCGGTTGATGCCGAACATGACGGTCTGGCGACCTTGCGACACCGTCGAAACCGCGGCAGCGTGGGCCAGCGCGATTGAACGCCATGACGGCCCGACCAGTTTGTTGTTGTCGCGGGATCCATTGCCGTTCCAGCAACGCGGCACCGATCAGATTGCAGCGATTGCGCGTGGCGGTTATGTACTTGCAGATGCTGCTGGCGGTGCACCGCGCGCGGTGATCATCGCCACCGGTTCGGAAGTGGCAATTGCGCTGGCCGCGCAACAGGCGCTGGCGGCGGCGGGTGTTGCCGTGCGTGTGGTGTCCATGCCCTGCACCTCGATTTTCGACCGGCAGGACGCCGCGTATCGCGACGGCGTGTTACCTCGGGGCGTGCCGCGCGTGGCGGTCGAGGCCGGCGTCACCGATTACTGGCGCAAGTATGTCGGGCTGGAGGGCGCGGTGATCGGCATCGATCGCTTCGGCGAGTCGGCGCCGGCGGGCGAGCTCTACCAGTTTTTCGGCATCACTGCAGAGAATGTCGCCGCCGCGGTGCGCGGCGTTTTATAAATCTTCAACGTTCTGGGGGCGTCATGGCAATCAAGATAGGCATCAACGGATTTGGGCGCATCGGCCGCATGGTGTTCCGCGCGGCGGTGCAGGATTTTCCCGATATCGAAATCGTCGGCATCAACGACCTGCTCGAGCCGGACTATCTGGCGTACCTGCTGCGCCATGATTCAGTGCACGGTCGTTTCAAGGGCGACATTTCGGTGTCCGGCACCACGCTGGTCGTCAACGGCAAAAAAATCCGCCTGACCGCGGTCAAGGATCCGACCGAACTCAAATGGAATGAAATCGGCGCGGACATCGTTATCGAAGCCACCGGCCTGTTCCTCGATAAAGCCTCGGCGCAGAAACACCTGACCGCCGGCGCGAAAAAAGTCATCATGTCGGCGCCGTCCAAGGATGACACGCCGATGTTCGTGTTCGGCGTCAATGACAAGACCTACGCCGGACAGACGATCATTTCCAACGCGTCCTGCACCACCAACTGCCTGGCGCCGGTTGCCAAGGTGCTGAACGACAAATGGGGTATCAAGCGCGGCCTGATGACCACTGTGCATGCCGCCACTGCAACGCAGAAAACCGTCGATGGTCCGTCGAACAAGGACTGGCGCGGCGGGCGCGGCATACTGGAAAACATCATTCCGTCATCCACCGGCGCGGCCAAAGCCGTCGGCGTGGTGATCCCGGAACTCAACAAGAAGCTCACGGGCATGGCGTTTCGCGTGCCGACTTCCGACGTATCCGTAGTCGATCTCACCGTCGAGCTGAACAAGCCCGCAACGTACGCTGAAATCTGCGCCGAAATGAAAGCGCAATCGATCGGCGCCATGAAGGGCGTATTGGGATACACCGAAGACAAAGTGGTATCGACCGATTTCCGCGATGAAACCTGTACCTCGGTGTTCGATGCCGAGGCCGGCATCGCGCTCGACAGCACCTTCGTCAAAGTGGTGTCCTGGTACGACAACGAATGGGGTTACTCCAGCAAGGTGCTGGAGATGGTGCGGGTGATCGCAAAAAATTAAAACGGCAAAAGCTTTGCCACAGAGGTCACAGAGAACGGCAAAAACAAACCGGCCCCGGCTCTGGTTTTCCTCTGTGCACCCCTCAAGTGGGTATCGAGAAACTCTGTGTCCTCTGTGGCTAAAAGGTGTTGACTTGAAGCTTCTTCGACCGGCAGACCTTTCCTTTGCACGGTTTTTCTCTGTGACCTCTGTGGCTAAAGGGTTTTAATTTGAAGTTCCTTCGACTGACAGATCTTCCCCTTGCCGGCAAACGCGTGTTCATTCGCGCCGACCTCAATGTGCCGCAGGACGATGCCGGCAATATCACCGAAGACACGCGTATTCGCGCCACCCTCCCCGGCATCAAATACGCGCTCGCCGCCGGTGCCGCGGTGATGGTGACTTCTCACCTCGGTCGTCCAACCGAAGGCACGCTTAATCCGGAAGACTCGTTGGCGCCGATCGCGCAGCGCCTGTCCGAAGTGCTTGGTCAGCCGGTGCGCCTGGTGCAGGATTGGATCGATGGCGGTTTTACCGTCAAACCCGGTGAAGTCGTGCTGCTGGAGAACTGCCGGGTGAACAAGGGCGAAAAGAAAAACGACGAAACGCTGGCGCGCAAGATGGCTGCGTTGTGCGATGTTTATGCCAATGATGCCTTCGGTACCGCACACCGCGCCGAAGCCACCACTCACGGTATCGCAAAGTTTGCACCAGTGGCCTGCGCCGGGCCGCTGATGGCGGCGGAACTCGACGCACTGGGCAAGGCGCTGGAAAAACCGGCGCGGCCGTTACTGGCCATTGTGGCCGGCGCCAAGGTCTCGACCAAACTGACCATCCTCAAATCGCTGGCGGCGAAAGTCGATCAACTGATCGTCGGCGGCGGCATTGCCAATACGTTCATGCTGGCTGCGGGCCTGCATATCGGCAAATCGCTGGCCGAACCGGATCTGGTCGGCGAGGCGCAAGCGATTATCGACATCATGAAAGCACGCGGCGCGACCGTGCCGCTGCCCGTGGATGTCGTGGTTGCTGACGAACTGTCGGCGCTGGCCCGCGCCAACCCCGTGGATGCGACGGCGGTGCGTCCGGATGATCTGATCCTTGATGTAGGCGCAAAAACCGCACGCGTTTTTGCTGATCTGATCGGCAAAGCCGGCACCATCGTCTGGAACGGTCCGGTGGGCGTGTTCGAATACGACCAGTTCGCCGGCGGCACCAAGGCCATCGCCCAGGCCATTGCGGCGTCGAATGCGTTTTCGATTGCCGGCGGCGGCGATACGCTGGCGGCGATCGCCAAATATAAAATTGCAGACCAGGTGTCGTACATTTCCACCGGCGGCGGCGCTTTCCTCGAGTTTCTCGAGGGCAGAAAGCTGCCCGCAGTCGAGGTTCTGGAGCAGCGTGCAGGACAATAACGGAAAGGGTTCCACATGATCCGCCGAACGAAAGTTGTGGCTACACTGGGGCCCGCGTCGAGCGATGCCAAAACGCTGACGCGCATGATTGCTGCAGGGCTCGATGTCGTGCGCATCAATTTCTCCCACGGCACGCCCGACGAACATCGCGCCCGGGTCAATCTGGTGCGCAGCCTCGCGCGCAAAGCCGGTCGCGCGGTCGGTGTGCTGGTCGATCTGCAAGGCCCGAAAATCCGCATCGGTCGTTTCAAGGACAACAAGATCACGCTCAAACAGGGCGCGAAGTTCGTCCTTGATGCCGAATGCAAGCTGGGCGATCAGGACGTGGTCGGTCTCGATTATAAGAATCTGCCCAACGACGTGCGCACCGGCGACACGCTGTTGCTGGATGACGGACGCATCGTGCTCGGCGTGGTCAATGTGCGTGGTGCGCGAATCTCGACGGTCGTCGAACAGGGCGGCCCGCTGTCGAACAACAAAGGCATCAACCGCAAGGGCGGCGGGCTGACGGCGCCGGCGCTGACCGAAAAAGACAAGCAGGACATCAAACTTGCCGCGGAACTCAAGGCCGATTTTCTCGGCGTGTCGTTTCCGCGCTCTGGTGAAGACGTGCGCTGGGCGCGCGACCTGCTGACCAAGGCCGGCGGCCACGGCCTGATCGTATCCAAGATCGAACGCGCCGAAGCCATCCCGGCGCTGGAGGAAATTCTTGATGCCTCCGACGCCATCATGGTGGCGCGCGGTGATCTCGCGGTTGAGGTGGGCGATGCCGTCGTGCCGGCGTTGCAGAAAAAAATGATTCGCATGGCGCGCGAGAAGCAAAAACTGACCATCACTGCGACGCAGATGATGGAGTCGATGATTTCCAGCCCGATCCCCACCCGCGCCGAAGTTTCTGACGTGGCGAATGCCGTGCTCGACGGCACCGACGCCGTCATGCTATCGGCCGAAACCGCCGCCGGCCAGTATCCGGTGGAAACGATTGCCGCGATGGTGCGCGTCTGTCTTGAAGCCGAGAAAGAAGACATGCCGCAGAACGAACGGCGGCGCGGCGGCGGCCAATCTGATGTGGAACAGGCCATTGCCCGCGCCACGGCATTTACTTCCATTGGTCTGCCGGTCAAGGCGATTGCTGCATTGACCCAGAGCGGCCGTACCGCGTTGATGATGTCGCGGATGTCCACCGCAGTGCCGATTTACGCCATGAGTTCAGTCATCGAAACGCGCCGTCGTGTAACGCTGTTCCGCGGCGTGCATCCGGTCAAGTTCAAGGGGGCGCGTAATCCGGAAAAAGCATTGCTGATGGCCGAAGACGAGCTGCTGAAACGCGGGGTTGTGCAGCACGGCGATCTGATCGTGCTGACTATCGGCGAACCGTTCGGCCGCGCCGGCGGGACCAACACCATGAAAATCGTGAAGGTCGGCGAGCACCGGAAAAAATGAATGTCGGGTGTAAAATGTTGCCCCGATCAGAACCCAAAAGCATTTAGCCACAGAGGACACAGAGAACAGCGGAAACCCTTTGGTTTTTTATTTTCTCTGTGCCCCCTGTGGCTCGCTTGTTGTAGTTGATGTAGTTGACTTAACGGCCTCGCGCGCTGCGTGCGAGGTATTTGTTCAGACTCATTCAGCAGGAGCAACCATGTCAGCAAACGATCTCGCCGCCATTGCCCAGGCGATGGCCGCCCCCGGCAAAGGCATCCTTGCCGCCGATGAAAGCACCGGCACCATCGGCAAACGTTTTGAAAGTATCAGTGTTGAAAATACCGAGGAACAGCGCCGCACTTATCGCGACCTGCTGTTTTTGACGCGGGGGCTGGGTGACCATATCAGCGGCGTGATTCTGTACGACGAGACGCTGCGCCAGAAATCGGCCGACGGCACGACTTTTGTCAATCTCCTGTCCGCGAACGGCATCCTGCCCGGCATCAAGGTCGATACCGGCGCCAAGGATCTGGCGCGATGTCCCGGTGAAAATGTCACCGAAGGCCTCGACAACCTGCCCAAACGCTGCGCCGATTACGTCAAGCTCGGCGCCAAATTCGCCAAGTGGCGCGCGGTGATCAACATCGGTCGCGATATTCCGAGCGCAACCTGCATTGCCGCCAATGCACATGCGCTGGCGCGGTATGCGGCCATCTGCCAGGACGCCGGGCTGGTGCCCATCGTCGAACCTGAAGTGCTGATGGACGGCGACCACAGCATCGAACGCTGTGAAGAAGTCACTGAATGGACGCTGAACGCGGTGTATGAAGCGCTGTATCTCAACCGCGTCGTGCTGGAACACTCCGTGCTGAAGCCGTCGATGGTGATCTCCGGCAAGAAATGCGCAAAACAGGCGTCGATTGATGAAGTGGCCACGCGTACCGTGCGCGTGCTCAAGCGTACGGTGCCGGCCGCGGTTGCCGGTATCGTGTTTCTCTCCGGCGGGCAGAGTGATGAGATCGCCACCGCGCATCTCAATGCAATGAATCAGCAATTCAAGGGCAAGCTGCCGTGGCCGCTGTCGTTTTCGTACGGCCGCGCGCTGCAGCAGCCGGCGCTGAAAGCCTGGAAAGGCGCGACGGCCAATGTCGCCGCGGCGCAGGCAGCGCTGTCGCACCGCGCGCGGATGAATGGATTGGCCAGCCTGGGTCGATATGCGGCCGAGCTGGAGCGCCAGGCCAAAGCCGCATAAAACATAAATTAAAACAACAACTTACAGTTTATAAGTCAGCGCTTACTCTAACCGTGCGGTTACCCGTCTCCATCATCACCGGGTTCTTGGGCAGCGGCAAAACCACGCTGCTCAATCGCCTGTTGCAGGATCCGGCGATGGCGGGCGCCGCGGTGATCATCAACGAGTTCGGCGAGATCGGGCTCGACCATTTGCTGGTGGCTACACCCAGCGAAAACACCGTGCTGCTGGCCAACGGCTGCATCTGCTGTACGGTGCAGGGTGATCTGGTCAACACGCTGCGCGATCTCGACCAGCAGCGCAGCACGGGCGGCCTGCCGCCGTTCGATCGCGTGCTGATCGAAACCACCGGGCTCGCCGATCCGGTGCCCATCGTGCAGACCGTGGTCACCGATGAAAAACTGGCGCCGCGTTATGCGCTCGACAGCGTGGTGACGCTGGTCGATGCGGTGAACGGCAGCGCGCAGCTCGATACCCAGCCCGAATCGCGCAAACAGGCGGCCATTGCCGACCGGCTATTGATCACCAAGACCGATCTGGCCGATCCACCGCTGGTGCAGGCGCTGATTGCGCGACTGGCAGCACTCAACCCCGGCGCGGAGATGGTGACTGCCGTGCATGGCGCAGTCGCGCCGGCCGTGCTGTTTGGCGCAGCGATTGATGCCGCGTCGCGCGCGACAGATATCCGGCGCTGGTTGCGCGAAGACGAATTTGTGCGCACTGAAGCGCGGCAGCGCAGTCACATGGCAGGCGCGGCAACCGGTGCGCATGACGCGCGTATCCAGTCCTGCAGCATTCATCTGGATGAGCCGATCAGCGCTGCCGGACTGACGGCGTGGCTGATCGCCTTGGCCTCGCTGCGCGGCGCTGATCTGCTGCGGGTCAAGGGCATCCTCAATGTGGAAGGCATGCCGGTGGCTGTACACGCGGTGCAGACGCTGATCCACGAGCCGGTCACGCTCGACCGCTGGCCGGATGCCGAGCGGCGTTCGCGGCTGGTGTTCATTACCCGCGGCATGAATCGCGCCGCTATCGAAGCAACGCTGGACGTGCTGCGCTGGAAGTCCACATTCCCCGCAGGGACCGGTGTGCCAAAACTGGATCCGCAGGCCTATGCCCGATTTGTCGCGGCGATGAGCAAAGTACATTGAACTCATACACCTCATTCGCTGCCGATTTTCTTGACATTCAGAGGGTGATTATTTAGTTTCAACGTTTCGTTGCAAACGCTTGCATCCAGCGTTTGCGCTGATCACCGCAAGTCATCGGTCATCGCATCGAAGCCATTGCTGCACAGCCATCCGCTGCACGGTCACATTCATCCCGGAGGAATTTCCCGCATGTTCGATTTCAAACCCCCAGAGGCCAAGGGGCCGATCCGCGTACTCAAGGGTGGAATGCTCATCGACGGCAATGGCGGCAAGCCGGTCAAGGATCCGGTGATCCTGCTCGAAGGTCGCCGCATCAAGCAGGTCGGCACCAAGGGCAAGATCAAGATCCCGGCCAAGGCCGAAGTCATCGACTGCGGCGGCGCGACGCTGATGCCGGGGTTGATGGACATTCATCTGCATACGATGATGTACAACTGCCTGACCTTCCACAATTACCGTGTGGCGCAGTGGGAGATCACGCCGGAACTGCAGCAGATGTACGGCCTGTTCCACGCCCAACTCTGTTTCGACATGGGTTTCACCACGCTGCGCGACCTGGGACTCAACTCCGGGCGGGGGCTCCTCACCGCGCACCTGTGCGCGATCCGCGACTCGATCAACGCCGGCGTCATCGAAGGTCCGCGCATGCTGATCGGCGGCTTCACCACCATCACCGGCTCGCATCTCGATCTGATCCAGCCGCGCGCTGCGCAGCGTTATGGTTTCCAGACGGCCGACGGCCCGTGGGAGTTGCGCAAGCTGGCGCGCGTCAACCTGCTGGCGGGCTGCGACATCATCAAGACCTGCGCCACCGGCGGCGGCGGCACCGACAAGGAAGAGCCGGATATCCGCAACATGACGCAGGAAGAAATCGACGCCGTCGTCGATGAGGCGCACGCCTTCCACAAGATCGCAGCGGTGCACTGTTTCACGCCCGCCGGCCAGCGCATGGCGCTTGCCGCCGGCGCCGACACCATTGAGCACATGGTGTTTCATGAGGACGAGACTATCGACATGATCGCGGAAGCCGGCACCTGGATGACGCCGACGCTGCTGCATCGCACGGATCACGCCATCGAGACGCGCAAGGATCAGGGTACCTCGCAGTTCGTATTGAACAAAATGAAGGCGCTGCAGCCGTACTGCTTCGAAACTTTCCAGAAGATGCGCAAGGCCGGGGTCAACATTGCGCTCGGTACCGACATGGGTTTTGACCCCGAGATGGGTACCAA
>JANNHN010000497.1:0-9159 GCA_031404395.1 Betaproteobacteria bacterium | reverse complement strand
CACAGGCAGTGCAGCGCCAGCAGGTGCACTTCCTGAATGCGCGCGGTGCTGTTTGCCGGAACACAGATGTGAACATCCGTGGCCGTCAGTATTTCACCCATCTTGCCGCCGTTGCGCCCGGTCAGCGCTACCACCCGCATGCCGCACTCATGTGCAGCCTCTATTGCCGCAACCACATTCGGCGAATTGCCGCTGGTCGAAATTGCCAACAGCACGTCGCCGGCATGCCCCAGCGCCCGCACTTGTTTCGAAAACACCTGCGCAAAATCATAATCATTGGCGATGGATGTCAATGTGGAACTGTCCGTAGTCAGCGCCATCGCCGCGAGTCCCGGCCGTTCGACCTCAAACCGGTTCAGCAGTTCCGCAGAGAAATGTTGTGCGTCAGCCGCAGAGCCGCCATTGCCGCACGCCAGTATTTTGCCGTCGTTCCGCAGGCAGCTCACCATCAACTGGACGGCTGCCGCGATGGGCGCGGCAAGCGCGTCCATGCTCTGCAGTTTGAGGTGAGCGCTCTCGGAAAAGTTTTCGCTGATGCGGCTGATCAGATCCATGGTGGCCGCTATTGTACCCGCATGACGACGGATTGCACGATTCGGCGTCGTGCAGCGTATTTATTCCTCAATCGCGTTGCGCAGCCATTCGATGCGCGGCGGTTCACCCGTGAGCAACAAGGCATCAAACCGGCAGGGCGGCGCCGGTTCGATGCCGGCAAGATAATGGCGGGCGGTCTTGAGCAGGCGTTCGCGTTTGGCCGGCGTGATGCTCGCCGCAGCGCCGCCGTAGGCGTTGCTGGTGCGGCTGCGCACTTCCACAAAAACTACGGTGACGCCGTCGCGGGCAATCAGGTCGATTTCACCGAACCGGCAGCGGTAATTCCGCTTGCTGATCCGCAGGCCGCGTTCGATCAGCCATGCTGCGGCGAGCGCCTCGGCGCGTTCACCGTGCGGATTCACGTGCGCCCTGACTTGTAACCCGGGGGCGGCCGTCGATGTAGCGCGCCGCAACCAGCCCGCGCTCGAACTGGCCGTCCGGGCCCAGCGTCAAGGTTCCGGTGACGCCATCGAGGCGGATCTCGCGCACGCCGGCGAGCAGCAACTGGGCGATGCGCCAGGCGTCGATGCCCAGAGCATAGAGGCGTTCGAGATCAATGGCGCCCTGGAGTTGCGGACGCGGATAAATCATCACCGCAGGGTGCTGGGGTTCCAGCAGCCAGGGCATATCGACAAAACTCACGCCGGCGAGATCGTGCCCGGCCAGTACACCGGGATCGCCGATATGCACGCTGGAGGTGGCGTAGGCCGGTGTGTTGCCGAGGAAGGCCCGCGCCGCGCGGGTTTCGCTGAAATTCAGTGCAAGAAACGCCATGTCGGCATCGGCAGCAGCGCGTCCGATGGCCTGTAACTTGTCCGACTCAGCGGTAAAAACGAGATCGCCGGTAATCTTGCCGCCGAGCCGCGAGAATTCGTCGGCGAATGCGGTCTGCATGCGGCGCTGCACCGGACTGCTGCCGCTGACGGTGATGGCTGTCCGGCGATTCTCGCGCCAGGCGAACCGGGCAACCTGCCGCGCCTCAGTTTCAACTTGCAGGCTCAGCATGTAGAGATTGCCCGGTATGCGACCGACGTTATCGGCGACATTGAGCGCCAGCGTGGGCACCGGTACGGGCTCGCCGAAAGCCAGCGCAGTCACCGCGTCGCGCGTGAGCGGCCCTACCACCACCTGCGCGCCGCCGGCTACCGCGCTGCGGTAACCCTCCAGCACATTGCCGACTTCATCGGATACCGCATACTCGCGTACCGGCAACTGTAGCTGCCGCTGCGTCTTTGCCGCGGCCTGAAAGCCGTCGCGCAGCGCAGCGGCGTGTTTGCCGAAAAGTTTTGAATTCATCGGCAGCAGCAGCGCAATGTGCGGGGTCTGCGCGGCGGTTACGGGCGGGGGCGTCGCCGCATCGCTGGCCAATGCAACGGGCGCTCCGTATAGTAGGTACGCCAGCGCGGTCACAATGGCGAAACGCGGCGGGCAATGGGGCATTCAATAATTCCGGTGGCGGGACAGGGCGTGAAAACAGGAGGCAGAACGGACAAGGCGACATTATATGTAGTCGCTACCCCCATCGGGAATCTGTCCGATATTACGCTGCGTGCACTGGAAACGCTGAGAACCGTCGATGTTATCGCGGCTGAAGATACGCGCGTCACCGTCAGGCTGCTGGATCGTCATGGCATTTCCGGCAAACTTCTCGCCGTGCATGAACACAATGAACGCCGTGCGGCCGAGCGCCTGGTCGGACTGCTGGCCGGGGGCAAGGCAGTGGCGCTGGTGACGGATGCCGGCACGCCGGGAGTAGCCGATCCGGGGGCGCAGGTGGTCGCTGCGGTGCGCGAGGCGGGTTACACGGTGGTGCCGCTGCCCGGTCCGAATGCGGCGGTGGCGGCCCTGTCGGCGAGCGGTTTTGCCGCAGACCGGTTTCTGTTCTGCGGTTTTCTGCCGGCGCGGGCTGCGGAACGGCGGCGGACGCTGGCTGAACTCGCAACGCAAACCGCGACACTGGTGTTCTACGAAGCGCCGCATCGCATCGTCGACAGCGTTACCGACATCTGCAGCGCATTCGGGGAGCGTGACATCGTTTTCGCGCGCGAACTGACAAAAATCCACGAGACGGTGCATCGCTGCAGGCTGGATGCCGCCGTCGATTGGCTGCAGGCTGATGAAAACCGCCGGCGCGGCGAGTTCGTGCTGGTCGTGGCCGGCGCGCCGAAAGCGCGGCAGGACGGAGAGGCGGATGTGGAGCATGTGCTGAAGATTCTGCTCGGGGAACTGCCGCTGAAACAGGCGGTGGCGCTGGCTGTCAGGCTGACCGGCGGCAATCGCAGCGCACTGTATCAGCGTGCCCTCGGACTCAAGGGCAAAGACGGGGACAAGGCATGAGCGGTGTCCGGCGACGATCTGATGTCAATTTACGGCGGGCTGCGCAGCGTTTACCATTCACGGCGTCATGAACTCAATCTCCATCATCCGGCCCGACGACTGGCACCTGCACTTGCGCGACGGTGCGGCCATGCGCGATGTGCTGCCGCATACCGCGGCGCGCTTTGCGCGCGCGATCGTCATGCCTAACCTCAAGCCGCCGGTGACGACGGTGGATCTTGCGCTCGCCTATCGAGATCGTATTCGTGCCGCATTGCCGCCGGGCAGCGGTTTCGAACCGCTGATGACGCTGTACCTGACCGACAACACGCGTCCGGAGGAAATCGCCAGAGCGAAACAGAGCGGCGCAGTGCAGGCGGTGAAATATTATCCGGCAGGCGCGACGACCAACTCTGATGCGGGCGTAACCGCGATCGGGAAATGTTTCGCGGTACTGGAGGCGATGGAAAAGGCCGGCATGCCGCTGCTGGTGCACGGTGAAGTCACCGATGCCGCTGTTGATGTGTTTGACCGCGAGCGCGTGTTCATCGAGCGCACACTGGCGCCGCTGGTCGAACGCTTCAGCGGCCTGAAAATAGTCATGGAGCACATCACCACGCGCGAAGCCGCAACGTTCGTGACTGCTGCCCCGCCACGCATTGCTGCAACCCTGACGCCGCAGCACCTGCTGCTCAACCGCAACGCAATGTTTACGGGCGGTGTGCGGCCGCATCACTACTGCCTGCCGATTCTCAAGCGGGAGATTCATCGTGAGGCGCTGGTGGCCGCGGCGATCAGCGGCAACCCGAAGTTTTTTCTCGGTACCGACAGTGCGCCGCATGCGCGGCACACCAAGGAAAACGACTGCGGTTGCGCCGGCATGTACACCGCACATGCCGGCATCGAGCTCTATGCCGAAGTCTTTGCGGCGGCGGGCGCGCTGGAGCGGCTTGAAGGATTCGCCAGTTTCTACGGCGCTGATTTCTACGGGCTGCCACGCAATACCGGGAAAATCACCCTGGTGCGTGAGCCGTGGAAGGTGCCGCCGAGCGTGCCCTTCGGCGCCGATACGCTGGTGCCGATGCGTGCCGGCGCCGCGGTCGAATGGAAGATCGCCGGCTCTTGAGCCTGAAACCAAGGCGCTCCAGCGACAGCGCGCTCGATACGTTGTCGCAGGACGACCCCTTTCATTACAGTCAACTGGTATTGCCGCGCGGCGATCTGTGGATATTCACCTACGGTTCGCTGATGTGGGATCCGGGTTTTCGTTTTATTGCTGCGGCGCCTGCGCTGCTGCGCGGGTATCACCGCACATTCTGCATTTATTCGAATCGATATCGCGGTACGGCAGCGGCGCCGGGTCTGGTACTCGGTCTTGATCCGGGCGGCGCCTGCAAGGGCACCGCCTATCGCGTCGCTGCAGCGGATGTGTCCACAGCGTTGACGATGCTGTGGCAGCGTGAAATGCGCCGACAGGTCTATGTGCCGCGGTTGTTGCCGGTGAATGTGGGGGCAAAGCGGGGCGCGCGGCGCAGGATGGCGCTGACCTTTCTCGCCAATCGCCGGCATGTCGGCTACGCCGGACGGTTGGCGCTCGACGCAACGGCGAACATCATCGCCGCGTGCAGCGGCGAGCGCGGACCCAATGTCGATTATCTGATGAACACGCTGCGCCATCTCGATGCACTCGGCGTGCATGATCATCATCTGCATCGTCTGCTGGTGGCAGTGCGTGCGCGGCAGGCGTGCTGAACCCTGATCGCCGGGAAACCGGTGTGTGCATGTTAAAATCCACGGCGAAGCTGGCTAGGCAGCCGCTGTGTGCGGAAAAAAGCGGGCGACGCAAGTTGTCCGTACCGCAGGCAGAGGAAAGTCCGGGCTCCACAGGGTAGGGTGACGGGTAACGCCCGTCCGCCGCGAGGCGAGGAATAGGGCCACAGAGACGAGTCCGCTGGACGAACCGGGCTGTGCCGCCGCAAGGCGGCAAAGTCCCAGAATGGGGTAGTGAGTGCGGCGACGTGCTCATTTATCCGGTTCGTCCAGCGGGGTGAAACGCGGTAACCTCCACCCGGAGCAACACCGAATAGGCAAGCGATGACGCGTCCCGCCGAGCTTGCGGGTTGGTGGCTTGAGCCGCGCAGTAATGCGCGGCCCAGAGGAATGGCTGTCCACGACAGAACCCGGCTTACCGGCCAGCTTCACCTTTCTGCAGAGAGGCGCCCCAGATACACAGGGGCAATTCTCCTGCATCAGGACGATTCGGCAGGTGTTGCCGGACGCCGGCGGCGACAGTTCGCTGTAATTGCCTGATTTTTAAGCACATTTAGTTAATGCGCTACTTTCAGTACGCGCTATATCCTGTTGTTTTCATTAATTTATTTCAGACAGGAAAAATACTTAAATCTGGCGTCAATAAGTAGTCGTAAGTCATTGTCGTAAAAAAGGAATTTGGCAAATCGACCCTTGACCATTTCTCCCCGGTTATTTATAGTGGGACGAAGTGGTAGAAAGTGGGAGAAATGGCTGTCCGGGTGCCCCGGCGGCCCGCGCTCCCGCTGACACAAGGGGGATTCGTGTTTCGCGGAGTTGCACAACTACACCTCGACAGCAAGGGTAGGCTCGCAGTGCCGACGCGCCATCGCGACACCTTGCTCGAGCGTTGCGGCGGCCGCCTGGTCATCACGGCTGATGCGGATCGTTGCCTGCTGATGTACCCGTTGCCCGACTGGGAACTCATTCAGCAAAAACTCGAAGGTCTGTCGAATCTCGATCCGCGCGTGCGCGAACTGCAGCGCCGCTTGATCGGTTTTGCCGTCGACGTTGATATCGACGGCGCAGGACGCGTGCTGATATCGCCGGAGCTGCGTCGTTTTGCGCTCCTGGAAAAAAACGTGGTGCTGGTCGGACAGGGCCGGAAATTTGAATTGTGGAATGACGAACGCTGGGCACAGTTGATCGACAACGCCGGCGGGTTCGGCGCCGGCGGGTTGCCGGCCGAGCTGGAGGATTTCTCTTTGTGACGGGCAGCGGCCATGCCGCGGTGCTGGCGCAGGAGGCGGTTGCAGCATTGAGAGTTTGCAGCGATGGCGTTTACGTCGATGGCACCTATGGCAGAGGCGGGCACAGCCGCCTGATTCTGGAGCGGCTGGGTACAGGAGGGCGACTGATTGCGCTCGATCGTGATCCGGATGCGGTGCAGGCAGGACAGGCGGTGAGCGATCCGCGATTCACGATTTTGCGCAGCCCGTTCAGCCGGATGACCGATGCCGTATACGCACAGGGCGTCGCCGAAGTTGACGGCGTGCTGCTGGATATCGGGGTGTCGTCGCCGCAGCTTGACGATGGCAGTCGCGGATTCAGTTTTCGGCACGACGCACCGCTCGACATGCGTATGGATCCGGAACACGGCATCAGTGCTGCAGAGTGGATTGCCACGGCGGACGAGGCAGAGATCAGGGAGGTCATCAGGGATTATGGCGAAGAACGGTTTGCTAAACAGATTGCAGCAGCGATTGTTGCGGCTCGGGCGCGGGGACCTGTGGACACCACACGACAACTTGCCGCGCTCGTGGCAGATGCCGTTCCCGCGCGCGAACCACGCCAGGATCCGGCGACGCGCACGTTTCAGGCTCTACGGATTCACGTCAATCAGGAGCTTGAGGAGTTATCGGTAGTGCTGCCGCAGTGCGTAGCCCTGCTCAAACCGGAAGGCCGGCTGGTGGTCATCAGTTTTCACTCCCTTGAAGATCGCATCGTCAAGCGTTTTCTCCGCGCACAGTCGCAGGCCGATTCGCTGCCGGCGCGCCTGCCGGTACGCGCCCGCGATCTGCCGCAGCCGCGCATGCGCCTGATCGGCCGCGCGCAGCGCCCCGGTTCGGCAGAAGTCGCGGCAAATCCGCGCGCGCGCAGTGCCGTGATGCGCGTGGCCGAACGGACGACGGCCCCCCGGCAATGACCGTCCGCCTGACTTTCATTCTGCTGGCCATCCTGATGGCGTGCGCGTTGGGTGTGGTCGCTTCGCAGCACAAGGCACGCAAACTGTATGGTGAGCTGCAGAAGGAGCAGACGGCGGCAAAGCAACTGGATGAGGAGTGGGGGCAACTGCAATTGGAGCAGGGTACGTGGGCGACCCATGCGCGGATTGAGCGTATTGCCACCCGTGATCTCAACATGCGCGTGCCGTCCGCGGCACGCGTCGAAGTGATTCCCGCGCGGCGCGCGGAGATTCAGCCGTGAAGCCCGCACCCACTCGTACCGGGAAGCCGAATCTGCCGGCGTGGCGCACGCATCTGGTGCTGCTGTTGCTGCTCGCATGGTTTGTCGGGTTGGCCGGACGAGCCTTGTGGCTGCAGGCGCTCAATAACGATTTTCTGCAACGCAAAGGAGAGTCGCGCTACTCGCGTGTAGTTGAAATCGGCGCGAGCCGCGGCATGATCGTCGATCGCAACAACGAACCGCTGGCGATATCGACGCCGGTCGAGTCGGTGGCGGCCAGTCCCGGCGACGTCGAGGCCAGCCCCGCGGATTTGCGCAAGCTTGCGCAACTGCTGGACATCAGTGCAGACGATCTGCGCTCGCGGTTGTCGGACACACAGCGGGAATTTGTTTACCTGAAGCGCCAGTTGCCGCCTGAGCAGGCCGAGCGCATCGTGCAGCTCGGGATTCCCGGGGTGTTTCTGCAGCGCGAACACCGGCGCTATTACCCGGCAGGCGAGGTGATGGCGCACATCGTCGGCTTTACCGGAGTTGATGACAAAGGACAGGAAGCGCTGGAACTGGCATTTGAAGACACGCTCGCCGGCAAGTCCGGCAGCCGGCGCGTGATCAAGGATCGCCTTGGCCGCATCGTCGAAGACGTCGAAAGCATACGCGTGCCGCAGAATGGCCAAAAACTCACGCTGTCGATAGACGCGCGCATCCAGTATCTGGCGCACCGTGAACTCAAGCAGGCTGTGGCGGCGCATCGCGCCAAGGCAGGAGGCATCGTCGTACTCGACGCCGAGACCGGCGAGATTCTGGCCATGGCGAATCTGCCGGGTTACAACCCGAACAATCGCGGCAAGCTGGATGCGCGCCGCACGCGCAACCGCACCGTGACGGATCTGTTCGAGCCCGGCTCGACGCTGAAACCGTTCACTGCGGCGGCAGCGCTGGAGGCGGGTCTGTTCGAGCCCGGCACGGTAATTCAGACTGCCCCCGGCCAGTTGAGTATCGGCAATCGCACGATTCACGACGCCCATCCGCAGGGCGCGTTGACCGTGTCACAGGTCATCCAGAAATCTTCCAACGTGGGCTCCGCAAAAATGGGGCTGGCGCTGTCGTCAGAAGTGTTATGGAGCCTGTTTAGCCGCGCAGGGTTCGGCGTGCCGCCGCGCTCGGGTTTTCCCGGCGAGGTCTCGGGGCGGTTGCGTGCCTACGCGACGTGGAAGCCGATTGAGCAGGCGACGATGTCCTACGGTTACGGCCTTTCGGTTTCGCTGCTGCAGCTTGCGCGCTCGTACACTATTTTCGCCTCCGACGGCGTGCTGCATCCAGTGACTCTGCTCAAACGCGATGTCCCGGCGCAGGGCACGCGGGTCGTGTCGGCGCAGACGGCGATGGCAGTGCGCAGGATGCTGGAGCTGGCAGCCCAGCCCGGCGGCACGGCGCCCGGCGCGCAGGTTTCGGGCTATACGGTTGCCGGCAAGACCGGCACTGCGCACAAGCTTGAGGGCAAGGGTTACGCCGCGGATCGTTATGTGGCGTCGTTCGTCGGCATGGCGCCGGCATCGCGCCCGCGCGTGATTATCGCAGTGATGATTGACGAGCCTTCTGCCGGGCAGTACTACGGCGGGGCGGTTGCTGCTCCGGTATTCAGCCAGGTGGCCGCCGGCACCTTGCGTTTTCTCGCCGTGCCTCCGGATGCGCCGGGCAAGACCACAGTACTCGCACCCGAAGATGTGCTGCTGGTCCGGGAGGAAGTGTGATGGCTTCTTCCACAGTCGATATGCGCGCGATCAGTGCCCTCGGCGCGCGACGGCTGACGACCGACAGCCGCGCAGTGCGCCCAGGCGACACGTTCCTGGCCTATCCGGGCGAACTTCGCGACGGCCGCGACTATATCGCGCAGGCCATTGCCAACGGCGCTGCAGCGGTACTCTGGGACGCTGACAGTTATGCCTGGAACCCGCGGTGGCGGGTGCCGAATCTGGGCATCCCGTACTTGCGTCGCGAGGCGGGTGTGATTGCGAACGTGGTGTACGGCAAACC
>JANNHN010000496.1:0-2444 GCA_031404395.1 Betaproteobacteria bacterium | reverse complement strand
CTGGCCGACACCGGACGCAACGCCTGGTGGCGCTATGTGCTGGGCATGTTGTTTATTGCGGCGAGCTGGATTCTCGGCGGCGGTTTCGCTTATGGGCTGGTGTCGCATGTGCCGCTGGGCGATGTCACGGAGTTCGTCGCCATCAACGCCAGCATTCTGATGTTACTGGCGGGTGTTCTGATCGTGAACAGGGTGTTGCATCGCCGTGGCTGGCGTACGCTGGTCACGCCGCGGTCGCGTCTCGACTGGCGCCGGATGGCGGAAGGCGCCGCAGTGTGGGTGGCGCTGGCGGTGCTCAGCGCCATTGTTGAACATCTGCTGTATCCCGGACGATATGCGTGGAGCCTCGATCTTCAGCGCTGGCTGCCGTTTGTGGCGGCGGCGCTGTTGCTGACGCCGCTGCAATGCGCGGCCGAAGAATTGGTGTTCCGCGGTTATGTGGTGCAGGCGCTGGGGCGGTTGCTGCGCCGGCCGGTGGTGTTGGCGGTGCTGAGCAGCGTGGTGTTCACCATTCCCCATCTGCTCAATCCGGAGGTCGCGGCATACGGCTTGTGGATCATGGCCGCCAACTATTTTGTCATGGGCCTGTTTCTGGCCAGTGTGGCGTTGCGCGACGGCCGGCTGGAGCTCGCCATCGGCGCGCACGCCGGCAATAATCTGGTGTTGGCGCTGTTCATCAATTACGAGGGCTCGGTGTTCGACACCGCCTCGGTATTCACCGCAGGTGCGCTCGATCCCGTTTATTCTCTGGTGACGTTGATATTGAGCGCGGTGGTGTTTCATTGGTGGATATTCAGGAAACAGTTAACTCACCATGAGTGATTTGTTGTCCGCGACAGAGCTTGCGGATTTTGCGCGCGACGGCTACCAGGTTGTCCGCGGCCTGATCCCGGCGGAGACCTGCGCCCGTCTGCGTGCGGAGGCCGAACGCGATCTGGCCGTGGCAGTGCCTCCGGTCGAATACGAAGCCGACACGCAGTATCCCGGTGCGCCGGGGTCGCTGGAGGCGCCGGGCGGGCGTACCGTGCGGCGTTTGTTGCAGGCCTATGCGCGCGACGAAGCATTCCGTGAGTGGGCGACTGCGGCGCCGCTGGTCGCGCGCCTGCGCCAGTTGCTCGGCCCGCAGATTGCATTGTCGCAGGCGCATCACAATTGCGTGATGACCAAGGATCCGCGCTACAGCAGCATCACCAGTTGGCATCGCGATATTCGCTACTGGTCGTATGAGCGGCCGGAACTGGTGTCGGTATGGCTGGCGCTGGGCGAGGAGCGTCCGGAAAACGGTTGCCTGATGTTATTGCCCGGCACGCAGGCAATGACCTTCGATGCCGGGCAGTTGGACGCCGCGCAATTTCTGCGCACCGATGTTGCGGCGAACGCGGCCTTGCTGCGTACCCGCGTGTATGCCGAACTGGATCCGGGCGATGCGCTGTTTTTTCACTGCCGCCTGTTTCATGCGGCGAGCCACAATCGCAGCACGCACACCAAATTCTCAGTGGTGTTTACCTATCGCGCCATCGACAACCGGCCGCTGCCCGGCACGCGCTCTGCCAGTCTGCCCGACGTAATCCTGTAACCCGTTGTTTTTATTGATATTTTAGTGCAGCTTCACCCGCGGCTCAGTGCGCCGCGTGATCAACCGCGCCAGCGTGTCGAAAAACACTTTGGCGAAACCGTGCAGCGCGTAGAGATGCATGCGGTACAGCGCTATGTACATCAGGCGCGCGAACAATCCTTCGATGAACAGGCTGCCGCCGATCAGCGCGCCCATCAGGCTGCCGACCGTCGAGTAGTTCCCCAGCGATACCAGTGAGCCGAAATCGCGATAGACAAAGGGGCGCGGCGGTTTGCCGGCGAGCCGGCGGCGCAACGTCGAAGTCAGCAACGAGGCCTGCTGGTGCGCGGCTTGCGCGCGTGGCGGTACGTTGTGAGCGTGACCGGGCCACGCGCAAGCCGCACAGTCGCCCAGCGCAAAAATATCCGGGTCGCGCGTCACTTGCAGTTCCGGCGTGACCAGCAGTTGATTCAGGCGATTGGTTTCCAGACCGGCGATATCCTTCAGAAAATCCGGCGCCTTGATGCCTGCAGCCCACACCGTCAGTTCCGCCGGGACCTTGCGGCCATCGGCGAGAATGACGCCGTCGTGTTCGACGGCGGTGACGCGCGCATTGGTCAATACTTGCACTCGCAACTTTTCCAGTAATTCCGTAGTCGAGATCGAGAGGCGTTCGGGCAGCGCAGGCAGCACGCGCGGACCGGCTTCGATCAAGGTGATGCGGATGTCGCGCTCGGCGTCTATTTTCTCCAACCCGAAGGCCACCAGTTCGCGCGTCGTGTGATGCAGTTCGGCGGAGAGTTCGACGCCGGTGGCGCCGGCGCCGATGATGGCCACCTGCAATTGCTCGGGGCGCAGCGGCGCGGTTTGTGCATTGGCGCGGATGCAG
>JANNHN010000495.1:0-8481 GCA_031404395.1 Betaproteobacteria bacterium | reverse complement strand
CGTCTGCTGCGCCGGCAACCGGACCTGGTCTGCGGGGATCTCGAGGCGTTGCCGATTGCCGGGGGCAGCGTGGATCTGGTGTGGAGCAATCTCGCCCTGCAATGGGTCAACGATCTGCCGCGGGCGCTGACCGAAATGCGGCGCGTGCTCGCGCCGGGCGGGCTGTGCGTGTTCACCACTTTCGGTCCCGATACGCTGAAGGAATTGCGCGCAGCGCAGGCTGCGGGCGACGGCCATACCCGCGTCAGCACTTTCATCGACATGCATGATATCGGCGACATGATGGTGAAGGCCGGTTTTGCGGATCCGGTGATCGACATGGAAACGTTCACACTGACTTACCGTGATGTGACGGCGCTGATGCGGGATCTGCAGGCGATCGGGGCGCGCAACTCGACTGCCGGTCGCGCCCGATCCTTGTCGGGCAAAGCCTGGCTAGTCGCAGTGAAGCGCAATTACGAAACGTTCCGGCGCGACGGCATGCTGCCCGCAACTTTCGAGGTGGTGTATGGCCATGCGTGGCGTCCGGCGACGCGCGTCGGATCCGGCGGGCGCGCGGTGATCGACATCAAACCGGTGGCGGGCTGACGTGACACGGCAGGTATTTTCCCGCTCGTCTTCCCGCTCATTTTCCTGTACATCGGCGCGCGGCGTTTTTATTGCCGGCACCGATACCGGTGTCGGGAAAACACTGGTTGCCTGTGCGCTGCTGCGGGCGTTTTCGGTGCTCGGGCTGCGTACGGTCGGCATGAAACCGGTGGCTGCCGGTGCCGCGCGCCGGGGCGGCGTTTGGTACCACGATGATGTCGAGCGGCTGCGTGCGGCGGCGAGCGTCGAAGTGTCGCGCGAGTGGATCAATCCTTATTGTTTTGCGCCAGCAGTCGCGCCGCATATCGCTGCTGCAGAAGCGGGCCGGTGCATACGGCTGGATGTCATCGAGCGCAGTTATCGCCGTCTGCAGCAATGCGCGGACATCGTTGTTGTCGAAGGGGTGGGCGGGCTGGCGGTTCCCCTCAGTCGTACGCGTGATGCTGTCGATATTCCCGTGCGTTTGCAGTTACCGGTGGTGCTGGTTGTCGGCATGCGTCTCGGCTGCCTCAACCATGCCTTGCTCACCGCGACGGCAATGCAGGCGCGCGGACTGCGCCTGGCCGGCTGGATTGCCTGCGCCATTGATCCGGACATGGCGCGCGCCGAACAAAATCTGCGGGCGCTGCAGCAGCGGCTGACAGCCCCGTTACTGGGACGAATTCGCCACAGGCCAAACCCGGCACCGGACCGCGTGCTGCGGTCGCTGAATATCAGACGTTTGAATGCCATGATTTAAAAATGAAAACCGACTGTTTTCATAGGGCAATCCGGTTGCGACGTTCCCTTGTGGTGTGCTACAGTCCGCGCGATTAAAAGCAATGGAAGCAATGGCCGGCGCCGGTGACCAACGAGCCTTTTTTTGAGTCGGTATTGGAGCATGACGGCGCCGGATTCACGTACTTCAAGCGCCATTCCAGCTCGCTTGATATCACGTTGCTGCGGACGGTTTTTGGATCGCTGGCGTTGTTTTCCCTGATTATTGCAGCGGGTTTTGCGGCGGCGGGTGCATGGCTGGTCATCCCGTTTGCCGGTCTGGAAATCGCGGCTTTGGCGGTGGCGGCGAGTGTGGTGATACGGCGAGCCGGGGATTTCGAGCGTCTGGCGGTGCAGGGTGACCGCATCAGCGTCGAGATCCGGGAGCAGGGGGAAGTGCGGCGGTATGACTTCCATTGCGGCTGGGCGCGATTGGTAACAAGTGAAGCGGGCGCCGTTGCCTTGCGGTCGCACGGACAGGAAGTGGCCATCGGCCGGTATTGCGGCGAAGAAAGCCGCCGTATTCTGTTCAGGGAATTGCACAGCCGGCTTGCGGGCGGACGAAGCTGAAGATCAATCAGGCTTTAAGAGCGGGGGAAGAATGGGCAACAAGGGGTTGAAGAAGTGGGCTGCAGCAGGGCTGTTGTGGTTCTGGACGATAGCGGCATGGGCGGAATACAAGCTCAACCTGCAGACGCCGCAGACGCAGCTCGGCAAAGACATCTATGACCTGCACACCATCATCACGGTCATTTGTTTTATCATTTTCATCGGCGTTTTCGGCTTCATGTTCTACGCGGTGTTCAAGCACCGCAAGTCGGTCGGCCACAAGGCGGCCCAGTTCCATGAGAACACCGCCGTCGAAGTCGCCTGGACGCTGATCCCCGCGGTGATCCTGATCGCCATGGCGGTGCCGGCGACCAGCACGCTGCTTACAATGCACGACACCTCCGAGCCCGATATCACCATCAAGGCGACGGGTTATCAGTGGAAATGGGGTTATGACTACCTGAAGGGCGAGGGCGAAGGCATCAGTTTTTACAGCGCGTTATCGACGCCTCCCGCGCAGATCGACGGACGGGATAAAGCCGGCCGTGCAAACAATCCCCATTACCTGCTCGAAGTGGATAACAACATGGTGGTGCCCGCCGGCAAAAAGGTGCGCATCCTGACTACTGCGGCCGATGTCATCCACGCCTGGTGGGTGCCGGCGCTGGCGGTCAAGCAGGACGCCGTGCCCGGATTCATCCGCGACACCTGGTTCAAAACCGACAAGCCGGGCATCTACCGCGGGCAGTGTGCAGAACTGTGCGGCAAGGAGCATGGTTTCATGCCGATCGTCGTCGAAGTGATGGAACCCGCCCAGTACGCCGCGTGGGTCGCTGCGCAGCAGAAAAAGATTGTCGCGGCCAAAGTGAGTCCCGACAAAGCCTGGACGCCGGACGAGCTCAAGGCGCAGGGTGAAAAAGTGTATGCCCAGAACTGCGTGGCCTGCCATCAGGCCACCGGCATGGGCGTGCCGGGCGCCTTCCCGGCGCTGTCCGGCTCAAAAATGGTCGGCGGCCCGAAAGCCGACCAGATCAAGCTGGTACTGAACGGCAAGCAGGGCACGGCAATGAACGCGTTCAAGCATCTGTCGGACGTTGATCTGGCTGCGGTGATTACCTACACCCGCAACAACTGGAACAACAAGACCGGTGATGCGATCGCCCCGGCCGACATCAAGGCACTGCGGTAACCCGCACTACGAACAAACAAAGGCTTCAGGAGAACACTAATGGAAGCAGCACACACACAACCCCACGGTCACGACGATCATGCGCACAAACCTTACGGCATGATGCGCTGGATTGGATCGACCAATCACAAGGACATCGGCACGATGTACCTGTGGTTCAGCTTCGCCATGTTCATGGTCGGCGGCATCATGGCGCTGATCATCCGCACCGAGCTGTTCCAGCCGGGGCTGCAGATCGTCAAACCCGAATTTTTCAATTCAATGACGACGTATCACGGCCTGATCATGGTATTCGGCGCGATCATGCCGGCATTCGTCGGTTTCGCGAACTGGCTGATCCCGATGCAGATCGGCGCGCCGGACATGGCGTTTCCGCGGATGAACAACCTGTCGTTCTGGCTGCTGCCGCCGGCGGCCTCGCTGCTGATCGCCGCGCAATTCATGCCGGGCGGCGGCGCCGGTGTGGGCTGGACGCTGTATGCGCCGCTGTCGACACAGGCCGGTCCCGCGATGGATCTGACGATTTTTGCGATCCACATTCTCGGCATGTCGTCGATCATGGGTTCGATCAACATCATTACCACCATCCTCAACATGCGCGCGCCCGGGATGGGGCTGATGAAAATGCCGCTGTTCTGCTGGACCTGGCTGATTACCGCCTACCTGCTGGTTGCGGTGATGCCGGTGCTGGCCGGTGCGGTGACGATGATCCTGACCGACCGCCATTTCGGCACCCACTTCTTCAACGCTGCGGGCGGCGGCGACCCGGTGCTCTACCAGCATATTTTCTGGTTCTTCGGTCATCCCGAGGTGTACGTCATTGCGATCCCGGCCTTTGGCGTGGTGTCGCAGGTGATCCCAGCGTTCTCGCGCAAACCGCTGTTCGGTTATGCCTCGATGGTCTATGCCACGGCGTCAATCGCCATCCTGTCGTTCATGGTGTGGGCGCATCACATGTACACCGCCGGCTTGCCGGTGGAAGCGCAGCTCTACTTCATGTATGCAACCGTGCTGATTGCTGTGCCCACCGGGGTCAAGGTGTTCAACTGGGTGGCGACGATGTGGAGGGGCTCGCTGACCTTTGAAACGCCGATGCTGTTTGCGCTGGGTTTCCTGTTCCTGTTCACATTGGGCGGCTTTACCGGCCTGGTGCTGGCCATTGTTCCGGTGGATATCCAGTTGCACGATACGTATTACGTGGTGGCGCATTTCCATTACGTGATGGTGGCCGGCGCGCTGTTCTCGGCCTTTGCCGGAATTTACTTCTGGCTGCCGAAATGGACCGGCCGGATGTACAACGAGACGCTGGGCCAATGGCACTTCTGGCTGTCGCTGATTTTCTTCAACGTCACGTTCTTCGTGCAGCATTTTCTCGGGCTGGCCGGCATGCCGCGCCGCGTTCCCGACTATGCGCTGCAGTTCGCGGAATTCAACATGATCTCGTCGATCGGCGCCTGGGGATTCGGCTTGTCCCAGTTGCTGTTTCTCTACATTGTCATCAAGGCCATCACCAGCGGCGAGAAAGCTGCAGATCGGCAATGGGAAGGCGCGGACAGCCTGGAGTGGACGCATCTGCCGTCACCGGCCCCGTACCACAGCTTTGTAACGCCACCGGTGGTGAAATAAATTGATGGCGCAAACCGAAATCGGACGCAACAATCGCCGCACAGCCATCGTGCTGTGGCTGATTGTTGCCGTATTTTTCTTCGGGATCATGGCCAAGTACTACCTGCTGGCATTATGAAAAACGAACGCGCCAATCGCCGGATGATGACCAAGCTGTCGATTTTTGCCGTGGCGATGTTCGGCTTCGGATTTGCGCTGGTGCCGTTCTACGAAAAGATCTGCGAAGTCACCGGCATCAACAATCTGATCAAGCCGGCGGCGGCGGAAGTGGTGAATACGCAGATCGACCGGTCGCGCTGGGTGACCATGGAGTTTGATGCCAACGCCCATGGCCTCGATTGGGATTTCAAGCCGATGCAGCGCAGCGTGCGCGTGCACCCGGGGGAAATGATCCAGATTGAATACGATGTGCGGAATAATGGCGACAAAGCGATAGTCGGCCAGGCCATCCCGAGTTACGGTCCCAAACACGCGGCGCCCTTCGTGAAAAAGCTGGAATGTTTCTGTTTCAAACAGCAGCCGCTGCAGGCCGGTGAGTCCAAGCGCATGCCGGTGCAGTTTGTGATTGATTCGACGCTGCCGCATGGCGTCAATACCATCACGCTGTCCTACACGTTTTTTGAAGTCAAAGGTGCATCGACAGCGCCGCTGAAAAACAGAGGTCCGGGGTGATCAGCGCTACGGTAACCGAAGGGCGGCAGAAAGCCACGCTGCTCCAGGTGGTGCGCATGGTGCTGTCCGCGTTTCTCGGCATACGCAAGCGCGCGGAGCACGAAAAAATTGAAGTGACGCCGCTGCAGATCATCATTGTCGGCGTATTGGCAGGTGCGATTTTTGTGGGAACCATCGTGTCCGTGGTGCGATTGATCACCCGCTGATGATCAGGGATCAGGGAACGCAAGAACAAACGCAGGGATTCAGGGAGAAATGAGCATGTCGAGCCAATCATCAGACAACTACTACCTGCCGCAACCGTCGCATTGGCCTATCGTGGCGGCCACCGCCATGGCCTTTCTCGGCTTCGGCGCTTCGCTCACCGTCAACAGCATCGCTGCGGGCGGCGTGCTGCTCGGCATCGGTTTCCTGATCCTGTTTTTCATGTTCGCCGGCTGGTTTACCACGGTGGCGCATGAATCCGAGGCCGGCAAATTCAACAAGCAGGTTGACTTGTCGTTCCGCTGGGGCATGGCCTGGTTCATTTTTTCTGAAGTCATGTTTTTTGCCGCATTCTTCGGCGTGCTGTTTTACATGCGGGTGATTTCGGTGCCGGATCTGGGTTCGCTGGAGCACCAGCAACTGCTGTGGCCCGGTTTCAAGGCTGACTGGCCGGTCAGCGGCCCGGGGATCAAGGAAACGTTTTCACCGATGGGCGCCTGGGGCATCCCGGCGCTGAACACGGCGATCCTGCTGACGTCGGGCGCCACCATCACCTGGGCGCACTGGGGGCTGCTGAAAAACAATCGTACCCAGCTGATCTGGGGTCTGGTGATGACCATTGCCCTGGGCATGATTTTCCTCGGCTTCCAGATTTATGAATACGCCCATGCGTATGCCGACCTGAACCTGAAGCTGACCATGGGCGCGTACGGCGCGACGTTCTTCATGCTGACCGGCTTCCACGGTTTCCATGTCACGGTGGGCACCATCATGCTGTGGGTGATCCTGTTCCGCAGCGTGGCCGGGCACTTCAAGGCAGATCACCACTTCGGTTTCGAGGGTGTGGCCTGGTACTGGCACTTCGTCGATGTGGTGTGGCTGATCCTGTTCGTTTTTGTGTACTGGCTGTGAAGCGACAAGCACGGCTGTAAACCGACAAGCCGCGGGTCGCGCGACCGGCAAGGCAGATCAACAAAGCGCGATTCGCGGGGGAGGAGGTTCCCCGCATGGGGACTTGGGCGCCGCGTGATCGCGGCGTTTTTTTTCAGAGGTCGGGCGGGAACAGCGGCTGTCCGGAGCCGTCGAAGAGAAGCTAAAGACGCGTGGTGATCACGCCGGTTTGCAGTCCCAGCACCAGCAGCAGGAACAGCACGATGGACAGCGCGATGCGGATCGTCAGCGCTTTCGCGGTGCGTTGGGTGGTGCCGCGATCCTTGACCATGTAATACAGTGCCGAGCCCAGGCTGGCGAGTATGACAAGAATGAAGAGTATGACGACGATGCGCATGATGGCTCCTGCGGCAGTGTAACCCGGCGGATTTCCGAATGGCAGCTTTGCGGATAGCGCACTACGAATTACGGCCCCGCCTGTGGACTGGCGTTGCCGCCGCCGGCGGCATGGCCTTGACGCTCGCGCTGGGGCAATGGCAGACCGGGCGTGCCCAATATAAAGAAGAATTGCAGAAGAGATACGACACGCTGCGCCTGCAGCCCGCGATCAGCGTCGGCACGCAGCCCGTTGCGGCCGGGGACGTGCTGCTGCGGCGCGTCGAGGTGCGCGGGGAATTTGCGCCGCAGTACACGGTGTATGTCGATAACAGGATTTATCAGCATCAGCCCGGTTATCACGTGGCGACGCCGCTGCGCATCGCCGGTTCGCAGCGTTATGTGCTGGTGAATCGCGGGTGGATCGCAGCAGCGAGCGATCGCACCGTGCCCGCAATCCACACCCCTGCCGGAGAACAGATTGTGCAGGGTACTGCCGTGGCATTCAGCGAGCGTTATCTGGAATTATCGACCCGGGTTGCGGAAGGCAACATCTGGCAAAACCTGGTGCTGGAACGTTACCGGCAGGCAACCGGACTCGATGTGCAGCCGTTTGTCATTCAGCAGGAGAGTTCCGTCGCGGACGGTCTGCAGCGGGAATGGCGACGGCCCGATCTCGGCCGCAACACGCATCTGGCTTACGCATTCCAGTGGTATGCGCTGAGCCTGGCAATACTCATTTATTATCTGGTGACCCATGTCAAACGACAAGATCCCGCGCAGCAACCGTAAGATACTGTGGCTGGTGGCGGCGGTGTGCATTGCGCCATTCATTGCCTCGTTTGCGGCTTATTATTTTTATCAGCCGGCGGGACGCGTCAATTACGGCACGCTGATCGAAACCGGGCCGCTGCCTGCGGCGACGCTGCAGCTTGACGGCGGGGCGCCGTTCGCGTTCCGGCAACTGCAGGGCAAGTGGCTGTACATCACCATCGACGATGCATCGTGCGATGCCTATTGCGAGAAAAAATTGTGGCAGATTCGCCAGGTGCGCAAAACGCAGGGCAAATATCCGGAGCGCATCGAGCGGGTATGGCTGGTGACCGGCGGCAAACCGGCGGAGCGGTTGCGCACGGAATACGAGGGCATGTGGCTGGTGCATGCCGCCGGCAGCCCTGTGCTTGAAAAATTTCCGTTTGAGCGCGCCCGCGCCGATCATATTTATCTCGTCGATCCGCTGGGCAATCTGGTATTGCGTTATCCGCGCGACGCCGATGCGACACGCATGCGCAAGGATCTCGAGCGCTTGCTCAAAGTGTCTCGCGTCGGATAGCGTTTATAAACCATTGTTTTTAATTAATATTTCATGTTTCGCGCCCTGATCTGGTTGGCGGTTGCCTGTACCTTTGTGGTGGTGGTGGTCGGCGCGTACGTGCGCCTGGGCGACGCCGGACTTGGCTGTCCGGACTGGCCGGGGTGTTACGGCGAACTGACGCCGCATCATGCCCGCGACAACATCGCCCGCGCGGTCGAGGCCCAGGGCGGCACGCAGGGCCCGGTGTCGCTGACCAAGGCGTGGAAGGAAATGTTCCATCGCTACATCGCCGGCGGACTGGGTTTGCTGATACTCG
>JANNHN010000494.1:0-2337 GCA_031404395.1 Betaproteobacteria bacterium | reverse complement strand
TTCCGTATAGGAGAGACCGAGCTCTTTGCCGATCAGCGGCAGCAGCACGTAAAACGTCGCCGGATACCAGTGCGTGAGCGCGTGGCCGGCAGAAATCAGCCACACATCCTTGAAGGTGCGCGCAGGCAAAGCAGTGGCGGCAGTCGTACTCATAATATGGTCTTGTTGCAGGGCCAGCCGATCATAGCATGCAGAAGATTGCACAGACCGCAGCGTATAATCAGCGCCTTCCCGCCGCACGAAAATTACAGCACGCAACCTCATGCGCACCGACATCGAACGTTTTTTCAGCCCGCAATCCATCGCCATCATCGGCGCCTCGCAGGATCTCGTCACCATCAGCGGCCAGCCGCTGAAACATCTGCTGAGCCACGGCTACCAGGGCAAGCTCTACCCGATCAATCCGAAATACGCAGAAATCTCCGGCGTCAAATGCTGGTCGTCGCTCGCAGCGCTGCCCGAGACGCCGGAACTCGTGCTGATCCTCGTCAATGCCTCGCGTGTGGCCGACATGCTGACGGCTTGCGGCGAGAAGGGCGTGCCGTACGTGATTATTTTCAGTTCCGGATTTTCCGAAACCGGCGGCGGCGGCGTTGCCCTGCAGCAAAAACTCGCCGATATTGCGCAGCGCTACAACATCGGCGTCATCGGTCCGAACTGCCAGGGCATGATCAACGCGGCGGATGCAGTGTTCGCGGGATTCGGCTCGGTGTTCAGTGCCGATTACACGCCGGGCACGGTGAGCATGGTGTCGCAGTCCGGCGGTTTTGGTTTTTCGGTGATGAATCTGTCCTCGCTGGACGGTGGCCTGCCGTTCCGCCAGATGGTGACCACCGGCAACGAGATCGGCGTCTCGACGCTGGATTTTCTTGATTACTTCATCCGCGATCCCAAAACCAGAATCATCGGTGCCTACATCGAGGGCGTGAAGAATGCGCGGCGCATACTCGATATCGGCGACCACGCGCTCGCCGCCGGCAAGCCGATCCTGATGTGGAAAGTCGGCAACACCGAGCAGGGACAGAAGGCCGCAGCTTCGCACACCGCCAATCTCGGCGGTGCGATGGCCTTGTATAAGGCTGCGTTCCGGCAGAAGGGCATCATCCAGGTCGAGGACATTCAGGATCTGGTGGATTACGGCCGCGCACTGCACAGCGGTCGTCTGCCGCACGGCAACAGGCTGGCGATTATCACCATCTCCGGCGGCGCCGGCATTCTGATGACCGATGAGATCATTGCGCGCGGCATGCAGATGGCGCAACTGGCGCCGGCGACCGTGGCCAAGTTGCGGGAGTTCGTGCCGTCATTCGGTTCACTGGGTAATCCAGTGGATGTTACCGCGGCGATTTTCAATGATCTGTCACTGATCAACCGCACGCTGCAGGCAATCAATGACGATCCCGGCGTGGACTGTATCGCGATGATCAACGCTTCGCTGCAGGGCGAGATCGCGCAGAAAGTGGCGAGCGAAATTATCACCGTCGCGGCAAAGACCGACAAGCCGATATTCATTTCGTGGAGCGCGCGCGATGCAGTGGCGCCCGAAGCCTATGCTGCGCTCGATGCGGCGCGTATTCCCCATTACAAGTCGCCGGTGCGCTGCGGCCGGGCGCTGGCGGCGGTGTCCTGGTATGCCGAAGCGAAGCGCCGCAATGCCGCGCAGCAAAACGACCGCGCGCCGGTGATCAATCGCCCGGCGGCGCAGGCCATGCTCAAAGACAAAACCGGCGACGTCGCCGAATACGCGGCGAAACAGGTACTGGCCGAGTACGGCATCCCGGTGACGCGCGAGGCGCTGGCGACCAGCCGTGATGCGGCGGTCGCTGCTGCGCAAAAAATCGGTTTCCCGGTGGCGATGAAAGTACAGTCCGCTGACATATCACATAAAACCGAGGCCAAAGCCGTGCGGCTGAGCGTGGCCAATGCCGCGGATGTGGCGGCGGCGTTTGACGAGATCATGCGCAACGCCAAGGCTTACAAGGCCAATGCCCGTATCGACGGCGTACTGGTGCAGGAAATGGTCGGCGACGGTATTGAAGCGATTGTCGGTATCACCAACGATGCGCTGTTCGGGCCGGCGGTAATGTTCGGGCTGGGAGGCATCTTTGCTGAAGTGCTGAAAGATGTCGCGTTTCGCCTGGCGCCGATCACGCCGGCGATGGCACGCGAAATGATCGCGGAGATCAAGGGTTACCCGCTGCTCGCCGGCGCACGCGGCAAACCGCCGGCGGACGTGGATGCGCTGGCCGATGTGCTGGTCAAACTGTCGGCGCTGGCGGTGGATCTGAAGGATCATATTGCCGAACTCGACATCAACCCGCTGATCGTCATGCCCAA
>JANNHN010000493.1:0-1864 GCA_031404395.1 Betaproteobacteria bacterium | reverse complement strand
CGCGTTGGGGTTCGCAAGCTCACCCCAACCTACTCACTGCACCTCGACATTCAAATCGAGACCAGACAAAATCGCTCGTTTCCACATTTCGATCATCAACTGATAACTGGCCCTCGTGAAAACGTTGGGACACTACTGATTGTTTATTGTTATTGCGGTTCGATGCCGCCGGCCTTGATGATGCGCTGCGATTCCTCGAGTTGTTTGCGCGTGAACTCGGTAAATTCGGGCAAGGTCATTTTCATCGGGTCGGCACCCAGCTTCACGAACTGATCGCGCAGGTCGGGCGCGGCGAGCGCGCGGTTGACGTCCTGGTTGATCCGGTTCGCGGTTTTTGCGGGTATGCCCGCGGGGCCCCATAAGCCGACCCAGAGCGAGTAATCAAAGCCCGGTACGCCGGCTTCGGCGACCGTGGGTACGTCCGGCAACAACGGTGCGCGCTTCGCGGTGGACACGGCCAGCGCCACGGCCCGGCCGGTTTGCACAAACGGCACCACCGCGGTGATCGGCGCAAAGTAGCAGCACACGCGCCCCGCGATGGTGTCGCCGATGGCCTCTGGCGTGCCTTTGTACGGCACGTGCGTGACATTGACGCGGGCCTCGAGTTTGAATTTTTCCAGATTGAGGTGGGTGGCGCTGCCGATGCCTGCCGAGGAGAAGTTCAGCTGCCCCGGCTTTGCCTTTGCTGCCGCGAGAAAGTCGGCGAGCGTCTTGAAACTCTGCGGGCCCACGATGAAAACATTGGCGTGTCCCGCGAGCGGTGCAAGATTGGTGAAGTCCTTCAGCGTGTCGTACGGCAGGCTCTTGTAAATCGCCGGGTTCGCGGCATGCGCGTTGGTGCTCACCAGCAGCGTATAACCATCCGGCGTCGCCCTCGCCACCACCGCTGATCCGATGGATCCGCCCGCCCCGGAGCGGTTGTCCACGATCACCGGTTGCCCCCATAGTTCCGAGAGCTTGCGCGTCACCAGGCGGCCGACGATGTCCGAGGCGCTGCCCGGCGTGAAGGGGATGATCACCCGTACCGGCTTGGTGGGGAATTCCTGCCCCAGCGCCGGGCTGGCAGCCAAAAATACTGCGCATGTTGCCGCGAGCAATTCAGGAAAACGCATCTTTCACCTCCGTGTTGTGTGAAGACTTTATACTAGTCCCGACTGGACTTGGATTGATGAAGCAACCGATCTTGATGCCGGTTTCGATGATATGTTACTCGATAATACGTTGCCAATTTAAACCGGATTTTCTGAAGGAGAAACTCATGACGACCATGGCAGCCGGGGCATCACCGCAGCCGCGATCAGGAGGCATCCGTACGCGCGGTTTGTTCATTGATGGCGGTGAGGTTGCTGCCGCCGGCGGCGAGCTGATCGATGTGTTGAATCCTTCCACCGGCGAAGTCATCGCCCGCATTGCTCACGCCAATGATGCCGATGTTGACCGGGCCGTGGTCAGCGCCCGTCGGGCATTCGAGAGCAGGGAATGGGGAGGTCTGTCCCCGCGTGTCCGGGCCCGCCTGATCAACAGGCTGGCAGATGCGTTCGAAGACCACCTGGAGGAAATGTTCCATCTGGAAACACTGAACAACGGCCGGCCCGTGAACGAGACGCGTGCGCAAATCAGCCGCCTGCCGGATTTTTTCCGTTATAACGCCGGCCTCGCTTTGTCCCGCCGCGACGCGGTTATTCCCGTGGAAGGCAATTATCTCAACTACACGATCTGCACCCCGCTCGGCGTTGTCGGCAACTCGACCCCATTCAACCATCCGCTGATGATCATGTGCAAAAGCCTGGCACCCGTACTCGCATCGGGATGCACGACGGTCGTCAAGCCTTCGGAATATACGCCGCTGACTACTTTGCGGCTG